>JAPDPQ010000041.1 GCA_034506395.1 candidate division KSB1 bacterium
ATCTATTTGACCAAGGGCAAATGCGGCGCCTGCCAGAAAGCCTGCATCAAAGGCGCTATCGACTACACCCAGAAAGATCAGATGCTGGAGATCGAGGTCGGCGCCATCATTCTGGCAACGGGGTTGGACGTGTTCGATCCCACGCCATTGACCCATTACGGCTATCGCAAATTCAAGAACGTGATCACGGGGCTGGAATACGAGCGGCTGATTAATGCCACTGGCCCGACGGGCGGACATCTGTACCGCCGCTCAGATGGGCAATTAGCGCACAAAGTGGCGTACGTCCAGTGCGTGGGCTCACGGGATTTCAATTATTGCAATTACTGCTCCAGCGTTTGCTGCATGTACGCTATTAAAGACGCCATGCTGGGACGAGAGCACGATCCCGATTCCGATTCCTATATTTTCCACACCGATTTTCGCAACGTGGGCAAGTGGTTTCAGAAATACGAGATTCGGGGCAAAGAGGAATACGGCATCAATTACATCCGAGGCCGAGTGGCGGAAATAACCGAGGACGCCAATCAGAATCCCATTGTGTGGTATGAGGACACTGAAACCCGTGAGGTGAAAAATTTGACCGTTGATCTGGTGGTTCTCTCCACAGCCGCCATGCCTGCCAAAGGCTCGGATCAATTGGCGAAAAAATTGGGCGTGAAATTGAACGAGCATGGTTTTGTTCAGACAGGTCTTCCCTTCCCGAACGATACCAATGTGCCTGGGATTTTTGCCTGTGGGTTCTGCCTTGGTCCAGCGGATATTCCCGAATCGGTGGCGCAGGCGAGTGCCGCAGCGAATCGGGCTGCGGAGGTAGTATTTTTGGAGCAGGTGGGGAGGAGGGCGTGAAGTAGATTTTTGAAGTACCATTGAGGAGCAACAAAAATGGCAAAACAATACGCCTGACGGTGAATCGTCAGGCTCAAACATGAAAGAATGCTAAAGCATTCTTCAGAGCGCTTGCATTTCTTAGCTGATATTCGGTCATCAAAAATTTTATATTTCAGTTTTTTCAAATAAGCAAAGAGGTTTTTCAATGAATAACTACACAGCGATAATTGTCAAAAGCGGCAAATGGTACGCAGGTTTTGTGAAAGAGGTACCAGGAGCCCATTCACAAGGAAAGACAATCGAAGAAGTAAAAGAGAATTTGAAAGAAGCAGTCAAATTGGTCATAGAATCGAATGGTCAATATAACATTCATCTTTATTGATATTCGATTAAAAAAATAAATGTGAAGACTAATAACGGAAGACTATTCCATGAAAATTTTAAATTATCGAATTTTACTTAGAAAAGAACCTGAAGGCGGCTACACTGTCTTGGTTCCAACTTTACCAGGTTGTGTTACTTATGGGAGTACCATCGAGGAAGCGATAAAGATGGCAAAGGAAGCGATTGAGCTATATCTTGAAAGCTTGAGAGCTCATGGCGAAGATATTCCTACTGAAGAAGAAACTCTGGAATATACCTTAGCGGTGGAATCGTATGCCTAAATTGCCATCATTCACTTCCAAAGACATTATCCGAATACTTGAAAAGGAAGGTTTCGTGCTGGATCGGATTAAAGGTAGTCATCATATTTATTATCATCCTGAGACGAAAAGAAGAGCGGTGATTCCCTTTCATAAAAAAGATTTGCCCAAAGGAACATTGCTCGAAATTTTAAGACAAGCGGGAATAAGTAAAGAAGACATTAAAGATTTATTATGAGCTGAAATTAAGGAGTCCCCGTGCCAGAAATTCGTATCGGAGTATTCGTCTGTAACTGCGGCAGCAACATCGCTGGATTTTTAAAGTGCAGCGAGATCGCTGAGTACGCCAAAACGCTGCCCAACGTGGTGTTTACCAGGGAAAATCTGTTCTCCTGCTCTGAGGCGGGAGTGAAGGACATCAAAAATGCCATTATCGAAAACAGGCTGAATCGAGTGGTGGTGGCTGCCTGCACGCCCCGAACCCATGAGCCGACGTTTCGGGCGGCATGTGAAGAAGCGGGGATGAACCCGTTCCAGTTCGAGTTTGTGAACATTCGGGAGCAATGCTCCTGGGCGCATAAGAACGAGCCTGAGCTGGCCACTCAGAAGGCAAAGGATCTGATCCGCATGGGCGTGGCTCGAGCCGCTTTGTTGGAACCGCAGCAGTCGATCGTCGCCAGCGTGGAGCCAACGGCATTGGTGATCGGCGGCGGCATCGCAGGCATGACGGCAGCGCAATCGCTGGCGCTGCGAGGCTTTGAAGTGACGCTGGTGGAGCGAGAGGCGAATTTGGGAGGATTGGTCAATCGGCTGAACCAGATTCTGCCTGGCGATATCCCCGCCGAAAAACTGATCAGCGAAAAGATCGAAGCCATCACCTGCGATCCTCGGGTCGAGGTGATTACCAATGGAAAGCTGTTAGATGTGAGGGGCTATGTGGGAAATTATCTGGTCACGATTCAAACCCAGCAGCAGGAGACGGTGAAAAAGAAATTTGGGGTGATCATCGTGGCCACGGGGGCGAATGTGCTCACGCCGCAGGGAATGTACAATTATAACGGCGAGTACATCATCACCCAGCTTGAATTGGAGGGGCGATTGCGAGATAAAAAATTTTCGGCGCAAAATGTGGTGATGATTCAGTGCGTTGGCTCTCGCAATCGGGAGCGGGTCTATTGTTCCCGCATCTGTTGCATGACGGCGATCAAAAATGGCATCATTATCAAGCAGCGCAATCCCAAAGCCAGGGTTCATATTTTGTATCGGGATCTGATGTGCTACGGTGTGGAGAACGAGGAATATCTGCGCCGAGCCAAGCAATTGGGGGTGCGGTTCATTAAATTTGCCGATGAAAAACCGCCAGTGGTCGATGGTCATCAAGTGCGGGTGTTCAATGACATTTTGGGCAGGGAGATGACGCTGGATTTCGATCTGTTGGCGCTGGCGACGCCGCTCATTCCCAACGAGGGCGTCGAGGAATTATCCAAGATGTTGAAGGTGCCATTGGATGAAAATAAGTTCTTTCTGGAAGCGCACATTAAATTGCGGCCGCTGGATTTTGCCACCGATGGGATTTACGTCTGTGGCACGGCCCACTGGCCCGCCTCGACCAGCGAATCGATTCATCAGGCGTTGGGGGCGGCTGCACGGGCGTCAATTCATCTGACCCGACGGGAAGTGGCAGTTGAGCCGATCGTCTCAATGTTGATCGATGAGGATCTGTGTCGGGGCTGTGGTTTGTGCGCCTCGGTTTGTCCCTATGGGGCGATCGAGATGGTGCAAACGGCGAAGGGGATCAAAGCGCACATGATTGCCGTGGCGTGCAAAGGCTGCGGTACCTGCGGAGCGACCTGTTACAAGCATGCCATCAAGATGAATCATTTTTCGGATGAGCAGTTGCTGGCGCAGATTCAGGTGGCGTTTGAAGAGTAGATATTTTTAATTTTGTGATTGGAAAAATTATTTTTCTCCAACGGATTGAAACAACCCAACGGATTTTTTTTAGGGTTTTCATCCGTTGGGTTGTTTCTATCAGTAGGAAATAAATTTATAATTCATGAGTTCACTCTAAAAAGGTGTAATCATGTCATTCTGAGCGAAGCGAAGAATCTCTAAACTCGTTGAAAAATAGAGATTCCTCACTCCGCTTTGCTCCGTTCGGAATGACAAAAATAGCCTTTTTGGAGTATACTCATGCATTCGAATTCAACTTTAGTGTTTCATAAAAATTTGTAAATAAGGAAAATCTAATGTCCGAAAATTTCCATCCCAACATTCTCGCTTTCTGCTGCAATTGGTGAGCATACGGGGCAGCGGACCTCGCCGGGGTTGCGAGGCTTCAGTATAGTCCCGACATCCGCATTATTCGGGTGATGTGTTCGGGACGAGTCGATCCTGTGATGATCATCGAGGGATTTCTTCACGGGGCCGATGGCGTTTTTGTCGGCGCTTGTTTGCTCGGGGAATGCCATTATTCCACGGGGAATTTCAATGCGCAGGGGAAAGTATTGCTCAGCCAGAAAGTGTTGAAGCATGCGGGCATCACTCCTGAGCGACTGGTGTTGCGATTTATGTCCAGCGCCGAAGGGGGCAAGTTTGTCTCGTTCGTGACCGAATTTCAGAATCGCATCCGCAGCCTGGGGAAATTGGGGGCGAGTGAAAATATTCCCAGCGACGAATTAAAACTGAAACTCACAGCCGCTCGCCATGCGGTAGCGGGCAAAAAGCTCCGCTGGGTGGCGGGCAAACGGGTGGAGTTCATCGAAAAGGGCAATCTTTACGGCGAACGATTCACCGAGCATGAGATCCATCGTCTCTTCGAAGAAGTGGTGATGGACGAATTGGCCATTCAGGAGATCAAGCTGCGGGCGAAAGACAAGCCCGTGAGTGTGAGACATCTGGCGCAGCAATTGAATCTGCCACCTAAACGGGTGTTGCGACAGTTGGTGGATATGCGGCGGATGGGGCTGGTAAAAATTGCCGGGATCGAGGATCGGGCGCCATTGTGGGTGGTATGTTAAATAAAAAAACAAAAAATTAGATATTATTATCTTGAGTACTTTTGATTCTTGTAGCTATTTTGCTGTTTTAAATTGAAGCGAGGATCTTTAATGCAAGATAGGTTGATTATATCAGATCCGAAGGTGATGATGGGCAAACCAGTCATCGCTGGTACTCGCATCACGGTTGAACTCATCCTGGAGAAATTGGCAGCGGGGGAAACGATTGAGCAGATCCTAAATGCTCACCCAAGATTGACCGTGGATGCGATTCGTGCTGCTTTGAAATTTGCGGCTGAAGCACTGCGGTCCGATGTTGTATATCCGGTAGTTGAGAGCGCAGCATGAATTTCGTAGCCGATGAGAGCGTCGATCAACCAATCGTTGATCGTTTGAGACGTGATGGGCATCAAGTCTGGTCGGTCGCTGAAATGAATCCAGGCATTTCCGATGATGTAGTGCTTGACCTGGCAAACCGAGAAGGCGCACTCCTATTGACCGCAGATAAGGACTTTGGCGAGCTGGTGTTTCGACAGAGGCTGATCACATCTGGTGTCATTCTAATTCGACTGGCGGGACTTTCTGAGATAAAAAAAACAGAGACACTAGCATTCGCTATCAATAAACATGGTGATGAGTTGCAGCAACTCTTCACAGTCATTAGTCCAGGAATTATTCGTTTCCGTCAGATCAAGAAGTGAGTCATAGCAAGAATGGCTGGTAGGGTGATCTATGATTTAGCTGCGGGACAAAAGTAAAATAACAAAGTGAGCTTAAACATGAATAAAAACCTTTTAACTCTCATATTGACTACGGCAATTGTTTTATCATCTCGCTGCTTCTGGTCCAGCCGCTTCAAAGAGATGAAAACCGTCCGAGCCATGCCCATCGCGGCGGTCGATCTGACCAGCGTTCAGGATGGGGCGTTTAAGGGTGATTTCAGCTACGGTGGCTTTACTTATGAAGTTGCTGTGGCGGTGAGAGACCATCGGATCGAAACCATCGATATTCTGAAAAATCGGGATACCAGACATGCCAGGCGAGCTGAGGGAGTGGTTCCGAAGGTCATTTCAGCCCAGACGGTCAATGTGGATGTCGTGACTGGGGCAACCACGACCAGCAAGGCATTGTTGAAGGCGATTGAAAATGCGTTAAAAAAAGGGACGGCGAAGTAGGTGATCATCAGTAATTAAACTTGTTTTTCAGGCCAGCTACTGAACTAATTTTATTATAGAACCCGATAAACTGAAGGAGGAAAAAATATGTGAATGATTTGAGCGATGTGAAAAAAGAAGATGGGATTAAGCGTAATAATTTTGAATTGACAAGTTGTGTTTATGATTGAGAGAAACTAAAAAAATTATCTTGAATTTTAATTTTTATGGAGAGAGAAATATGGCCAAAATCGATTTCAAATTAGAAAATTTGGAAAAAATGTTTCCACCTCATTTTACTCAAGAACAAATTGCCAAAGGACAGACCGCGTTCTTAAAAGAATTAGCATTTTATACGCATAAATTCTATGGCGGCAAAATCATGACCATACCTAAGGCGGGTTTATATAGTTTCAATTGGTTCAATGTTTGGTATACGCCTGGCGTATCGAAGATTTCAACGACGATTCGAGATAATAATGATTGTTCATTCGAACTATCCAATCGGGGCAATTATGTGGCTATTGTCACGGATTCCACTCGTGTTTTGGGCGATGGTAATTGTACGCCTCCAGGGGGATTGGGTGTGATGGAAGGCAAAGCGATGCTGATGAAATACCTGGGTGGCATTGACGCAACCGCCATCTGCATCGATAGCCGCAATGAGAAAGGCGAACACGTTCCTGAAAAAATCATCGATCTGGTAAAAATGATCCAGCCAAGCTTTGGGGCGGTGAATCTGGAAGACATTCAACAGCCGAACTGCTATAAGATTCTGGACACACTGCGGGAAGAGTGCGAAATTCCGGTGTGGCATGACGATGCCCAGGGCACTGGCTGCGTGACGGTTGCTGGGATGATCAATGCGTTAAAGGTGGTCAATAAGAAGCTGAGCGATGTCAAAATCGTGTTCTGGGGCGCTGGTGCTTCGAACACAACGATTGCCCGATTGCTGATTCTTGACGGAGCCGACCCGGCCAAAATGATTGTATTCGATAGCAAGGGAGCTCTCCACAAGAATCGCGAGGATATTAAGCGAGATCCCCGATTCTATCGCAAGTGGGAGTTGTGTGAGCAGACAAATCCTAAGGGCGTCACCGATATTATCGAAGCCTGCAAAGGCGCCGATGCGCTGATCGCGCTCTCGACGCCAGGCCCTGATGTAATCAAACCAGCTTGGATTCAAGCTATGGGATCAAAGCCGATCGTCATGGCCTGCGCCAATCCAGTGCCTGAAATCTATCCGTACGCGGCCAAACAAGCTGGCGCTTATATCGTTGCTACGGGCCGTGGGGATTTCCCAAATCAAGTCAATAATTCTTTAGGGTTCCCAGGCATTCTAAAAGGCGCATTAATTGTTCGAGCGAAGAAGGTGACCGATGAAATGGCCATTGCGGCCGCACATGCTTTGGCGGAATTTGCTGAGAAGCGCGGCATCAATCCCGACAATATTATGCCGAAAATGGATGAGCATGAAGTATTCCCATATGAGGCCAAAGCGGTCGGAATGAAAGCCGTCGAGCAAGGGGTTGCCCGAAAAATCTTGACCGGGGACGAAATTTACCAGACGGCGAAAAGAGATATCGAAAAAGCCAGACAGATCTATCAGACGCTGATGGATAAAGAATTCATTCCTCGGCCACCAGAAGAATTGATAAGGAAGGCGTTGGAAAAGGCGATCGAAGCAGTGGAACTCTAAGCCAGTGAAAGCTCTTTGCATTCGATACATGGCGAGCAAGCTGATCATTATGCTGCACAACTAATGTTATTTTCCCACCCCTTAATTTTGTCGTTAATGCTGTTTATCTGAAAGGGGCAAAATTAAGGGGGAATCTTTTTGGTATTATGGAGGAATTGAACCATGATGAAAAGCATTATTGTTCGGTTACTAATGGTGGCACTCATCTCGCTTGGCTTGACCAATTCTTTGTCAGCCCAAATCACTCTCACTTCCAAAGATGCACCAAGCACGACTGACATTTACTTTGTGATGGCGAGCGCAGATACGGTGCCAATCGATCTGGGACAGCCTGGCGAAAATCGGTACTGGGATTTTAGCAATATTGTGTTTACCAGTGAAGAATATTGGCGTGTGGTCGATTTCAGTAGCTCGCCTTTCGCATATCGATTTCCCACTGGGAATTTGGCCTATCAGGTAACGGAATACGCAAAAGATACGACCTACCTTACTTATAATTATGCGCGATTGACCGAGTCCGAATTAACACAATTGGGACGAGGGGTTTATCGAATCGTCGGCACGGATACCTCCATTAAAGAAATTGTGGTTGCCAAGCGCTCCAAACCACAATTATACCTTCCACTCAGCTACGGAAATCCGCCCTGGGATTCGGTGATTGAGGTAGATACCGTTTATAGCGGCCTGGCCGTAACGGTGATCGATTCAAATTATAACACCGTTGATGCATGGGGAAAGATAAAGACGGTATTGGGTGAATTTCCCTGCTTGAGAATCAGGCAGAATCATTCCACAATTGCTCGTTCCAAACTTTTCCCAGCGCTCAAATTTGTGGTTGAGCTGAATATCAGCTATTATTGGGTGGCTTCTCAATATGGGATCGTCGCAACGGTAAGTGGCATGAGCGATGTGACCAATCCCAATCCCGATCCCAATTTTAAAACAGCTAAAAGCGTCAATATCATGAAAACGTTTCTTACTTCTATTGGCAATGTTGCGAGAGCTGAACCACCAGGAAGTTTTGAGTTATTCCAGAACTACCCCAATCCATTCAATCCCAAAACAATACTTCGCTACCGGATCGATCGATCAAGTGAGGTAAAACTCAAGGTGTTCAACCTGGCTGGACAAGAACTCGCCATATTGGTCAATACGCGCCAAAATCCTGGCAGCTACGAAATCGAATGGGATGCGGGAGATTTACCATCCGGAATCTACTATTTTCAAATTGAGGCAAATAATCAACGGCTATCAAAGAAGGGCATGTTGTTGAAATAATATCCCTGAAATCGCCGAGATGTTGATAAGTTGATTCCAAGCAATTCTGGATATGACATCCCCATTTGGGGGTGATGTCCCTGAAACGCCATCGAGATGAATATGCGACTGATCCATTCGCATATTTGATGGAATAGCAAAAGCGCTATGGCGCAAAATACTTCTCCCTATTTTTTGCAGTGGAAAAAGTAATGAGACAGGGCTTAACTGTTAGTGAAGGATAATTTGAGTTTGAGATGAATGATCAACAGACAAAACGATCGGCTGCAGTACTGGTTTGTGGGGCTGGGATTACTGGGATTCAAACCGCATTAGATTTGGCAAATCGCGGGGTGAAGGTATATTTGGTTGAAAAAAGCCCAATAGTCGGTGGATTATCCGCGAAATTAGATCGGAGCGCACCAGATGATTGGCCGATTACGTGTCAAATGGCACCGGCCATCGATTTGCTGAGCCGCCATCCAAATATTGAATTGATCGCCAATGCCGACATTCTCAGCATCAAAAAGAAAGATGGCGTGTTCGAAGCCAATATTCGAAAAAATCCTTCTCGCATCACTGACCAGTGTGTCGATTGCGGGGCTTGTGTGCAGGTATGTCCCATTAAGCCATATAGCCGCTTTAATGAAGGGCTGGCGTTGCGAACCGCGATCGATATCGATAGCAAAAGCTTCTTATCCACTTGCTATAACATCGAAAAAGAGACGCCAATCTGCCAGGAGACTTGCCCAGTCCACATTGATATTCGGAAATATATTGGCTTGATCGCGGCTGGCCGATATTTGGATGCGTTAGCCGTGATCCGAGAGCGAAATCCATTGCCGGCGATCTGCGGCCGGGTCTGTAATCATCCCTGTGAGGGCGCCTGCAATCGCGGTCGGCAGGATGAGCCGGTAGCAATTGATGCGCTAAAGCGATTTGTGGCTGACTATGAATTGGAGCTGAAAAAACAGGGCAAAATTCCGAAGCCGGTCGCTCCCCCTGTGAATGAAAAATTGGGCAAGGTCGCCATCGTTGGCTCTGGCCCAGCGGGATTGACCGTTGCCCATGACTTAGCGCTTCGAGGCATTCGCTCTACGATTTTTGAATCCGCACCAGTCCCTGGCGGAATGCTCTGGCTTGCCATTCCTGAGTATCGTTTACCGCGCGACATTATTCAAACAGAAGTGGACTATATTTGCGATCTCGGTGTAGAATTAAAGCTCAATACACCAATCAATAAACACTATACGATTGACGATTTGCTCAAAGATGGCTACCGAGCGGTTTTTCTGGGCATTGGGGCGCATCAAGGATTGAAACTGGGGGTGCCTGGTGAGGACGATTATGAGGGATTTTTGGATTGTATCGTGTTTTTGCGCCGAGTGAACCTGGGCGATAAAACCAAACCGGGTCGAAGGGTAATCGTCATTGGTGGCGGAAATTCTGCTATTGATGCCGCGCGAACGGCCTTGCGTCTCGGGTCTGAGGAAGTTCATATCGTATATCGAAGAACCGTGAAAGAGATGCCAGCCAATCCCTGGGAGATCGAAGAGGCAGAAAAAGAGGGTGTGAAAATCACCTATCTCGCGGCTCCGGTCAAGATTCTCGGCGAAAATGGCCGCGTAGTCGGGATGCGCTGCATCCGAATGAAACTGGGCAAGCTCGACGCCAGCGGAAGAAGAAGTCCAGTTCCGATCCCAGGGACCGAGTTCGATATTGAAGCTGACGTGATTGTGCCTGCTATTAGCCAGCAGCCCGATATTTCATTCCTCCACGAAGGCCATGGATTATCGATCACCAAATGGAACTCGTTCGATGTCAATCCCAGGACCATGCAAACCAACCGGCCAGAAATCTTCGCAGGTGGTGATGCCGTGACTGGTCCAGCCACCGTCATCCAAGCAATCGCAGCAGGGCATCAGGCCGCGATTTCGATTGAAAAATTTTTAAAGGGCGAAAAACTTTGATCAATTTTTGGACAAACCGGCTTTCATTACGGCTAAATGTAGCTACTGCCAACCTGAATGATTCATAAGATAAAATCTCTTGGTTACGACAAGGGAGCTGGCGAATTTCGTTGTTTGAAAAGCTCGATCTCAGTTCCCAATAAAAGTGTTGGTCATCTAACGCATACAACTCATTTTTCGGAGCAGTAAATGAAAAAAGATAAGTTCATCACTGATTTCGATGACATCCCAACTCCCCGTCAAAGAATGCCGCACCTGCCTCTGGAGGAACGAAAGCTGAATTTCAAGGAAGTCGAATTGGGTTTTACCGAAGAACTTGCCTTGCGTGAGACCAGCCGATGCCTCAGTTGTCGACGCTGCATTGGCTGCGGATTATGTTTGGCAGAATGCGACTTTCGAGCAATCGATTATGACCAGAAAGAACAGTATCTCACGCTTTCAGTGAATGCAGTCGTGGTCGCAGGTGGAATCGAACCGTTTGATGCCCGAAAAAAGCCAGAATTCGGTTATGCCTATTACCCCAACGTCATCACCAATATCGAATTCGAGCGAATTTTAAACGCCAATGGTCCATTCGCTGGGATTATCATGCGACCATCAGATGGGGAGATCCCGGAGCGGCTCGCTTTTATTCAATGTGTAGGCTCGCGCGACGAAGGGCTTGGGGCTAACTACTGCTCCAATATTTGCTGTCTAACGACCTTAAAGCAAGCCATACAAGCTATCGACAGGGTCAAAAACATCGAAGTTACCATCTATTATCGGGACTTGCGGCCATTTACTTATGAGGGAGAGTTGTTTTATCGAAAGGCCAAAGATGAATATGGCATCAAATTTATCCCAGCGCAAGTCGAACGGCTTGAAGAAGATCCTCAAACCGATCGCATCACGGTTCATTATCGCCAGCACGAAAAAAATTTAGCCGCACCCCACGATTTGGTTGTGCTTGCCAGTGGCATAACAACTTCAACCGAGCTCAAGCGATTGAGCCGACAGATTGGCGCGCGATTGAATAAATACGGTTTCTTCCCCAATTCGATCGCCACACCAGTGGCAACTGCTCAAGAAGGGGTCTGGTTGGCGGGCTCAATCACGCGACCGACTGATCTTAGCTCATCATTGGCCCAAGCCAGCGCAGTCGCTGCCCGAGTGATGCAATCATTTTCTCAACAAGGGCTTTCTTTTGATCACATCGCACCGCCTGAGGCGTCGTCCACCGACCAGCAGTTCCAAGATGGAACGGCTATTTTCTTCTGCCGCTACGGGATTGAATCGCAGTTTGCCGTGGATGCTGATTCGCTTATCAAATCGATTAATCTTTCTCCAAAAGATATGGTGATCAGTGATCTTGAATACGCCTGCAATACCACTGGGAAGCGCAAGATCGTGGAGAGCCTTAATCTTCATCGGCCCAGAAAAATTGTCATAGCCCCTTGCTATAGCAGCACAAATCATTTGGCCATGTTTCAGCGGCTCATCGCCCCATTCGGCTATAACGCTGATCAATTGTCCATTTTCAATATCGAGCTAAACAAAACTGCGGATACCGAAACAATCAAACAACGCCTGATGGAAATAGTCGAAGTTTCCGTGCCCCAGTCGATACCTGTTGGTCATAAACTCCCAGTGATCCCTCACGCAGCAGTTCTCGGAGATTCGTTAGTTGCACTACAATCTGCCTTAGATATTGCTGATCAGGGATTCGAAGTTTCACTGCTTGCCTTTAATTCTCAGCTTGGGAAAAACGATCAAAAAATTTTCTGGTTCGTGCCTGAACTTGATCAAATGCTTAATGACCTGATGATTCGAACTCAGCAACACCCGCGAATCAAAATTTATCATCATTGTCAGCTCCAATCCTGGAAAAAGATCGAAGCCAATCACCGCATCGAATTTATCGCTGACGATCAGCAACAATCATTGGACGTAGGCGCGATTGTCATTGCCCCATCTGCTCAGGCATATCAGCCGGTAGAATTTCATTACGGCCAGCAGGGGAACGTCTTCACGCAGGCTGAGCTGGCCAAACGGTTAGAAGATCAATCATTTTCCTTTCAAAAAATTGCCATGATCCAATGCATTGGATCTCGTCGGCCCGATCGGCCTTATTGTAGCCAACTCTGCTGCCAATCCGCCATCCTCAATGCGCTGAAGCTGAAAAACAAAGATCCCAAGATCGATATTGTCATCCTCCATCGCGATATTCGCGTTTATGATTTCGAAGAGGATAATTATGCCGAGGCCATCGAAAAAGGCGTCCAATTTATTCGAATGGAGCATGAACCGCTGATAGAAATGGATCATGGGGAATTTCGCGTCACCGTAATTGATGATCTCAGCAAACAGCAGCTTTTATTTCATGCGGATTGCCTGGTGCTGAGCAATGGAATCATCGCTCCCGAAGAAAACAAATTGTTCGCCACGAAGTTGAGCCTCCCAATTGGGGCAGATGGTTTTTTAGGTGACAACGAAAATGTAATTGCAAAAGATCTATCGGATTCATCTGGCATATTTATAGCTGGATTCGCGCATTCACCCCAGCGTTTGGAGGATGCTTTGATCCGAGCCACCGCCATTGCTGGCAAAGTTGGTCTCTTGTTCCGCAACGTTGATGCTCAATTTTAATTATGTTAACGGCCATTTCCCTCATTCACATTCTTCGCTAATAATAGCTGAATAACTCAAATCGAACATAATCAGCTCCATTCGATTTTACCCATAAATTGCCAGATCGGTGGCGCTAGCAACAATCGGTCATGGCTTGCAGGAGGTGTTCAACCTTTTATAGGAGATGGCTGATAAAAAAATGAATGGCATTCATTTTTGGTCTCAAATTTTAGCTTGACAATTGAAAAAATAATTATTAAATTTGCCCACTTTTATTTTATGAGAAGCGACAAAAATGAAGATCAATCTCGCAAAATTGCATGAGGGGGTCAATCAACTGGGCTTTCAAATCCGGCCAGTTGAGCTGGGTTTTGATCAAAAAGACGATACGTTATTTTTGTTTCCGAATGACACGTTTGCCGATGTTGAGATCCAAAAATTCGGGGACAAATATTTTGTCAATGTTCATTTGGTGACCTTGGCCCATTATAGTTGCGACCGTTGTTTAGAAGAATATGATCGCGACCTGACGGCGGATTTTCAACTGGTGTACTCGAAGGAGGAGCGGATCGGCGTTGTCGATGATGATGATTTTCGACTTTTGGGTGATAAACAAACTGAGATTGACCTGCGAGAGGACATTCGAGAAAACATTTTATTGGTCATCCCCATGAAGCACCTTTGTGATGAGAACTGTAAGGGGCTATGTCCTCACTGCGGTACCAACCTAAATTTCGAGCGTTGCGATTGTCATCACGAGACAATAGATCCCCGCTGGGAAATATTAAGATTACTTCAGCATAATTAATTCACCCATTTTTTGAATTGCCGATGCCAATGCATCATCGTACTTCGCAAATAAAAATGGTCCTACCGAGACAAATTTGAACTTTGTCAGATCAGTGTGGTTTAACGAACCAATTAAAACGCACTGACACTGACGCGTTGAAAATCGAATTAGCGAATTGCCAATTTCACGACGCGAATTGGTTTTCGACTTAAATATCCGCTCATATTGGATATGATATGCAGATTTAATTGGTTGACCGATCCAATATGAGCGATTTGGTTTTATAATAGATCAGTTAAAATGATTACGAGGGAGTTATGCCACTACCAAAACGACGACATTCAAAGACACGACGGGACAAACGAAGAACTCACTGGAAATTATCTGCCCCCAATGTGGTAGAATGCTCGAATTGCAATCAACCGAAATTGCCACATCGGGCATGCCCCAATTGTGGCTATTATGACAAACGAATGGTTTTTGTGCCGAAAGAAAGTTAGACTCCATCGATTGTTGCTTTGTTGTTTGAGAGAAAGCCATGAGGATTGCAATTGATGCAATGGGAGGCGACTTTGCTCCCAGACAAAATGTATCAGGGGCGATTTCTGCGGCGCGACGATCTAAGGGTCGATTGGAAATTGTGTTGGTTGGTGATAAGGTTCAAATTCAAAATGAACTGACGCGCCATTTTCGTATTCAGGATCTGCCGTTGTCCATCCATCATGCATCCGAAAAGGTGGAGATGGATGAAAGCCCGGCCAGTGCATTGAAACAAAAAAAAGATGCATCGATTTCCGTCGCGATGCAATTACATAAGGAAGGCAAAGTAGATGCTGTGGTAAGCGCTGGGAATACTGGGGCAGCCTTGGGCTCAGCGCTGTTTCAATTGCGCAAGATCCGTGGCGTTAATCGACCTGCGATCGGTTCATTGCTTCCCAATGGCCGGAGCGCCACATTATTGATCGATGCTGGCACGAATGTGGATTGCAAGCCGCATCAATTGTTAGAATTTGGGATAATGGGAAGTATCTACATGCGCCAGATGTTCGGTATAGCGAACCCGCGCGTGGGCCTGATTAATATCGGAAGCGAGAAGGGCAAAGGCAACGAGCAGGTGCAAGCGACTTATGAGCTTCTGGAACAGAGCAATCTCAATTTTATTGGCAACATAGAGGGGGGTGATATCCTTCGGGACAAAGTCGATGTCGCAGTGTGCGATGGATTTGTTGGGAACGTCATTCTGAAATTTGCAGAATCTTTTAACCAGGTGTTCTCATCAAATTTACGTCGGCGCATTGGGAAACGATTGCAATACCTCATTGGCGCATATCTATTGCGTCCGGCCTTTCGTCATTTGAAACGGACGTTCGATTATGCCGAATACGGAGGCGTGCCGCTGTTGGGGGTCAATGGAGTCGTCATCATTTGTCATGGAAGCTCTTCACCAAAAGCAATTCGGAATGCCGTTTTTGTCGCCGAAAGAATCATCAACCAAAAGGTCAACGAAAAAATAGAGCAACATTTGAATTTAATAGAGGCAAAAAGTGGAACACATTTATAGATCGATGATCACGGGCTTAGGATTCGCTGTGCCAGACCGAATTTTGACCAACGGAGATCTGGAGAACATGGTGGACACCAGCGATGAATGGATCAAAGAGCGGACTGGCATGGAAGTGCGCCATATTTGCGATGAAAAAACCGCAACTTCGGATTTGGCAACCGAGGCCGCTCGCAAAGCGATGGCTATGGCTGATGTGCGACCTGAGGACATTGAAATCATCATTGTCGCTACGGTCACAGGAGACACCCCGTTCCCAGCCACCGGCTGCTATGTGCAAAAAAATCTCGAGGCGGTCAATGCTGCGGCTTTCGACATCAGCGCTGCATGCTCAGGATTTCTCTATGGCTTAACCGTTGCGGACAGCCTTATAGCCAGCGGACTGTATCGAAATATTTTGGTCATCGGTGCTGAGGCGTTAAGCAAAATCACGGATTATACCGATCGAAAGACCTGTGTTTTGTTCGGTGACGGCGCAGGGGCGGCCGTACTTCAACCCTCCGATGGTCAGCGCGGCATTGTCCAGACCTATATCAAAAGCGATGGTCGTTTGACTGATCTGCTCATGATGCCAGGCGGTGGCAGTCGTTTTCCTGCCACTCATGAGACCGTTGATCAGCGACTTCACTATATTAAAATGGAAGGCCAAGAGGTATTCAAAGCCGCGGTCAAGGCAATGGGCGACGCTGCAGAAGAAGTGCTAAAAATGGCAGGGGTTAAATCGCAACAGCTATCGTTGATGATCCCGCACCAGGCTAATAATCGAATCATTCAAGCCACGGCCCGTCGCATTAGACTGCCCATGGAAAAGGTATTTATTAATATCGAAAAATATGGCAATACCTCGGCAGCCTCGATCCCAATTGCCATGGCCGAAGCCGTCGAGCAAGGTAAGTTAAAACGAGGGGAGTATTGCTTGTTAGTAAGCTTTGGGGGCGGTTTCACTGTTGGAGGGGTCTTACTGAAGTATTAAAACCCAGGACGCCCATGGCTGGGCAGTATCGTGAACTATTTTGGTGGAGGGGATGTGCGTGATGAAGCAAGTCGTTCATTGGCTTATTACGCTGTGGTTGTTTGCCGCTTTGCTCAATTGTTCGTCTCAACGCCGATTCATATTTCAGCAGCCTGCGGGACCTCACTTGATCGAGCTGAAAGGCTTGGCAATTGCGCCTATCGAAGGAGCGCCGGAAGGAGATTTGATTTATCGGCTGCTCGATGAAAAGCTCCGACAGGATGACTACTTTGAGATCGCTGATCCGAACAACATCCAGGTCACGCTGTCGCGCTATCAATTGACTTTTGAACAGATCAAACAATTGGATACGCTGCGTCCTGCGGCCAGCTTACTGAACATCGATGGCATTATCTTTTTAGCTGTGAAATCATTCAAAATCTTGCCTGATGAGCACGGCAGTGAGATGGTATCTAAAAATGTTTGGACAGGTGAATATGAGCGCGACCAATTTGGTCAGATTATCGAGGAGCCAGGTCCAAACGGTGAGCTGGTCAAAAAGAAAAAAATAAAATTGCAAACAGTCGAGCAGCTTTATACGATCCGTCAGGCTAATGCACAGGTGCTGTTTCAATTAATTGACTTGAGGAAGCGGGCCATAGCGATGTCGCGATCGATCGAGAGCAATTATCGCAGCGAAAAAATCATCAAAGAGGAATCGCAACGGGCTCCAACGGATGACGAGATCAAAAGGACTTTGGCCATCGATGTGGTCAATCAAATTGTTTCATATATTGCTCCCAGAAAGGTTAGTGTGAAGAGAGCTGTTGAACCTGGCACTGCATTATTAGATTCTGGAGCTGTGCTGGCTCGGCAAGGACAATGGCGTCAAGCCCAGCAGGTATGGCTTGAGGCTGAGCGGCAGGCTCCCACTGACGCACGTGTTTATTATAATTTGGGCCTGGCTGCTGAAGCGCAAGGTCGCTATTCTGAAGCCGAGGTTTACTATAAAAAGGCAGCACTGTTGAATCCGAAGCGAAAACTTTACCAGGCTGCGGCGAAAAGAATCAGGGAATTCTGGCAAAAAGTACGATGACAAAAATCGCATTTCTGTATCCGGGACAGGCCTCTCAGTACGTCGGCATGGGCAGGGATCTGTACGAACAATTTCCCATCGCCCGCGACTTATTTGATGAAGCGAATGCGCTGTTGAAATTCGATCTCAAAAAAATCTGTTTTGAAGGGCCGCAGGAAGCGCTTCAGCAGACCCAAGTGACCCAGCCAGCGATCTTTGTTCATAGTATCATAGTCACCAAAATCTTAGCGGAGCAAAACCTTACACCTGACCTGGCAGCGGGTCATAGTTTGGGCGAATACTCGGCGTTGGTCGCAGCGGGCGTACTAACTTTTGAAGACGGTTTACGGGTGGTTCAAAAGCGCGGCGAACTGATGCAAATGGCTGGAACCATCAATCCCGGAACCATGGCGGCGATCATCGGTTTGTCGGATGAGCAAGTGATCGAAATTTGTCAGCGCGCCAGTGAGGCGGGCGTGGTCACTGCCGCTAATTTCAATTCGCCGATGCAGGTGGCAATATCTGGTTCGCCGGAGGGGGTGGCAAGGGCAAGCGAACTGGCACTCAAACAGGGCGCTAAGAAAGTAATTCCTCTGGTGGTTAGCGGAGCGTTCCACTCACCGCTTATGGAAAACGCTCAGCAAGAATTGAAAGCCATGTTGGAACGAATTGAGCTGCGCCCCGCAAAAATTCCGATTTACTCCAATGTCACCGCCCGTCCAGTCAATGATGTGGCTGAGATCCGAACGCTGCTGTATCAGCAACTCACGCATCCAGTGCGATGGGTCGAGACCATCCAGAATATGGTTGCTGACGGTGCGACCGATTTTTACGAAGTGGGTCCGGGAACAGTGCTGGCGGGATTGGTGAAACGAATTAATCGAACGATCCAAGTGCAGCCCAAAGGGACGGCTGCTGAGCTTAGCCGCGCCGGGGTGACCGCCTGATGATATCGTCCAGAAAACGATTTGGGGCGAAAAAATAATTCTATGGCAGCGCTTGTGCAAGGCGCTGTTTTTGAGGAGGGAAATATGGACAGAAAAGTAGCACTGATAACTGGTTCTGGTCGCGGCATTGGAAAAGCCATTGCCATGAAATTGGCACAGGATGGGATGAATATTGTAATATGCGATATCGATGAAGCTTCGATCAACGTCACCGCTCAAGAGATCTCGCAACTTGGTGTGAAAGCCATTGCTGTGAAGACGGATGTGACCAAAAGTGATGAAGTGAATCGGCTTTTCGATGAAGCGCTCCACGCCTTTGGCCGTGTGGATGTGCTGGTAAACAATGCGGGCATTACGCGCGACAATCTGATCATTCGAATGTCCGAAGGAGAATGGGATAGCGTTATCGCTGTGAATTTGAAGGGGAGTTTCAATTGTTTGAAGGCCGCCGCCAAAGTGATGATGAAACAACGCAGTGGCAAGATTATCAACATCGCATCCGTGGTCGGAGTGATGGGTAATGTTGGTCAGGCCAATTATGCAGCTTCAAAGGGAGGGCTCATTAGCTTGACCAAAAGTGCTGCAAAGGAGTTGGCCGCCCGGGATATCACTGTTAACGCTGTGGCGCCTGGCTACATTGAAACCGATATGACCAAAAATTTGCCCGACGCGGTGAAATCGGCATTCTTGAATTTGATTCCGCTAAAACGGGCTGGGCAACCAGAAGATATTGCCCAGGTGGTCAGTTTTTTGGCCTCGCCAGCCGCCGATTATATCACAGGCCAGGTCATCCATGTCGATGGCGGCATGGTGATGTAATGACGAGCATTTTAGAAATCCAGGCATATCGAGAGAAATTTATCGGCACTACTATCCTCTGGATGACGTCAATTTAACTGATTTTTTAAGACAAATGAGAGACTACCAAGTTAGCTCAACTTCAAGAAACCAAAATTAAAGAACACACGATAGGAGGTGAAAACGGTATGGCATTAGAGGACCGAGTAAAAGAAATTATCGTCGATCAGTTGGGTGTCGATCCAAATGAAGTCACTGAATCCGCTCATTTCATCGAAGATCTCGGCGCTGATTCATTGGACACGGTCGAATTGGTAATGGCATTTGAGGACGAGTTCAAAATTGAGATCCCTGACGAGGATGCCGAAAAAATTACCACCGTGGGTTCTGCCATTGAATATTTGAAAAGCAAGGGCGCAAAATAACCTCATGGAATCATAAATAACTGAGCGAAAACTTCGTTTAATGACCTCCCTGACCCTCTCATTGATCGAGCCTTGGATAAACGGCTCCTTTTGGGCCTAACCCAATCCGAGGGGCGAAGGATCAGGTCTGAATGAAACAATGCTGGCTATATTGGATTGGCTAAATTTTCACTGTTTTCGTTCAAGCATTGCTCAGCCCTTTAGGAGGCTGGATTGAAAAGAACGATCGAAGCTGCTAATCGCTGTTTCTTGATTGGCAAAAATAATAAATATTTTGCTGAGAGAGATCGATTATTCTTTTCATCGAATTCCTATAAATTTGCAATAAAGATGGAGCAATTAAGGCTCACATTCTCTGTCACTTGTTTCGACCTCAAAGGTCTTGTGACCTTTGAGGTCCGAAGCGATTTCGCAGCATCAAGCAGAGTGGCGTAGATTCTTGCAATTTGTTTGCCCTGGATCTAACCAAAGGCATAGCGGAGCTATCATACAGTTGTAAACCATCCATTAATTGAGAGGATCATTAAAAGGAATGAAGATATGACCCGTCGTGTTGTCGTAACCGGGATTGGATTGATAAGTCCGTTAGGCATAACGATCAAAGATTTTTGGGAGGCGTTGATCGCGGGGAAAAGTGGAGTTGATTACATTAAGCGCTTCGATACCAGCGAATTCGAGACCAAAATCGCTGCTGAAGTGAAAAATTTCGATGTCAATGACTATTTGGACCGCAAAGAGGCGCGCCGAATGGATACGTTTACCCAATATGCTGTCATTGCATCGAAATTTGCCATTGATGATTCGGGTTTGAAATTGGATCGGGAGAACCTGGATCGGATCGGTGTGATTATCGGCTCTGGTATCGGAGGAATGGATACGTTCGAGCGCGAATATCGCAACTATTTCGACAAAGGGCCTCGTAAGATCAGTCCATTCTTTATTCCAATGATGATCCCAGATATAGCTCCAGGTTATATCAGTATTCGATTTGGGTTCAAAGGGCCGAATTATTCGACGATTTCTGCCTGTGCTTCAAGCAGCCATGCCATCGGCAATGCGTTCCGATCGATCCAATATGGCGAAAGTGATGTCATGATCACTGGGGGATCGGAAGCGACGATTACGCCCATGGGAGTGGGCGGGTTTAATGCCATGAAAGCGCTGTCGACTCGGAACGATCACCCCCAGCGCGCCAGTCGGCCATTTGACGCAGACCGCGATGGCTTTGTAATGGGCGAAGGGGCAGGAATTTTGGTGCTTGAGTCAGAAGAACATGCCTTGCGGCGCGACGCGAAAATCTATGGTGAAATTATTGGTGTCGGTTATACTGCCGATGCATTTCACATTACTGCTCCGGCTTCAGACGGCGATGGCGCCATGCGGGTCATGAAAAACGCCCTGAAAGACGCTAAAATTTCGATCGACGAGGTCGATTACATCAATGCCCATGGCACTTCTACGCCTTATAATGATAAAATCGAATCTTTAGCTATCAAAAAAGTCTTTGGTGAACGGGCCTATCGTATTCCCATTAGCTCGACGAAATCGATGACTGGGCATTTGCTGGGGGCTTCAGGCAGCATCGAACTCATTGCAACCTTATTGACCTTAAAGCATGACATCATTCATCCCACAATTAACTATGAAACTCCTGATCCGGATTGCGATTTGAATTATACCCCCAACAAGGCGATTCACAAAACTGTCAACATCGCCATTTCCAATTCATTTGGATTTGGGGGACATAATGTTTGTTTAGTAGCGAAAAAATATCCTTCTTAATCTGGCTCGATTAAAGACAGCTATGTTTACTAAAATCTCTGTGGTTTTCAAGAAGCTTTTTCCGGGGAAGCCCAAAGCAGGATGTCTATCTGATGAGCAAATCGCCAAATTAGAATCCCGATTGAACTATCATTTTAATGACAAATCGCTCATAACCCAGGCACTGAAACATCGTTCCTATCTTGCTGTGACCAATGAGCCGAGGCTGGCCTCGAACGAACGGCTCGAACTGTTAGGCGATGCAGTGCTCGGCATGGTCGTGACCGAATATCTGTTCAAAAAATTCCCTACCAAAGAAGAAGGTGATCTCACCGCCATCAAATCTCTCATGGTCAGTCGAAAAATTCTCACTCGCATCGCCAATCAAATCGGGATTGGCGAATTTGTGCTGCTAAATGAGGCAGAACAAAAGGCTGGTGGACGCAATCGACCTTCAATCCTGACCGATACGTTTGAGGCGATCATCGGCGCGATTTATCTCGATGGAGGGCTATCCGCAGTAGTTGATCTCGTCCAACGAAAGTTACTGGCGCGCACGACCAAAATTATCTCAGAAGAGCAAAACAAAAATTTTAAAAGCATTTTGCTTGAATATACTCAGAGCAAAAACCTTGGGCTTCCACAATATTTGGTCCGAAACGAGGAAGGGCCAGATCATAATAAGCTATTTACAATCGAAGTCATGATCAACAATGAAGTCCTAGGCATTGGGAAAGGCAATAGCAAAAAGAAGGCGGAGCAGCTTTCCGCAAAATGCGCACTCAAAAAACTCAATATCCTATGATGACAGGGAGGCAAAAATGGAATATTTCTTAACCGAGGAACAGAAAGAGCTGCAGAAGTTAGCTCGCAAAGTTGCGATGGAAAAAGTGAAACCAGTAGCTGCCTATCATGACAAAACTGGCGAATTTCCCTGGGAATTGGTAAAGCTGTTTGCCGAATTGGATTTCTTTCGAATTTGGGTTGATGAAGCGTACGGTGGCATGGGAAAAGGCGTGATGGAACTGGTATTGGTAACCGAAGAATTGTCACGGGCGTGCGGTGGGATTGCGCTCTCCGTTGCTGCCTCTGCCCTGGGGACATTTCCGATCCTTATCAGTGGGAACGAACGGCAGAAGCAAAAATATCTGCCAGATCTCGCCGATGGCAAATATTTAGCGGCATTCTGTCTCACCGAACCCGAGGCAGGATCTGATGCCGCTGCGATTAAAACCCGAGCGGTGCGCGATGGCGATTATTATATTTTGAACGGCAAAAAGCATTTCATCACCAACGGCGGCGTCGCCAAGCTTTACACTGTGATTGCCTCCACTGATCCATCGAAAGGGAGCCGCGGCGCTACTGCGTTCATCGTCGAAGACGGATTCCCGGGCCTCTCTTATGGAAAAGAAGAGGATAAGATGGGCATTCGGGCCTCGGCAACCAGCGAAGTCATTTTTGAAGACTGTCGCGTACCAGTCGAAAACCGGCTCGGCGAGGAAGGACAGGGTTTCATGGTGGCCATGAAAACTTTGGATAAATCTCGCCCCGGCGTTGCGGCCCAAGCATTGGGCATCGCTCAAGGTGCTTTTGATCTGGCCGTCGAATATGCGCGCCAAAGAGTCCAGTTCGGTCAATCCATTATCTCTTTTCAGGCAATTCAGTTTATGCTGGCGGATATGGCGACTCAAATTGAAGCTGCTCGCGCACTGATCTATTCCACTGCGCGCATGATCGATGCAGGAGTGAAAAACATTTCTAAAGAATCGGCCATGTGCAAAGTGCTCGCCTCTGATGTCGCAATGAAAGTGACCACAGACGCTGTACAAATTTTCGGTGGCTACGGTTATATGCGCGATTATCCAATCGAAAAATATATGCGCGATGCCAAAATTACCCAGATCTACGAAGGAACCAATCAGATCCAGCGGCTGGTCATTGCACGCAATATCGTTCGGGAAGGCGCCAGCAAGTCCAATGACTAAAAGCGGAAAAATGAATACACTCTTCAATTGAGCTTACTTGCAGCAAATGGAAAAACATCATGTTCTTTTCGTAGCATAAACGGGGATAATTTAAATATAGCGATCTAATCTCAGCTCACATTGATTTAATTTTATAACTCTTCCTTCAATTGTAGTTCATCACATCAGCGGACTCAAATACGCTGATCTGATCAAAAAAACACTTATCACCAAACGCCCTGGCTGATTTCATATTCCAGGGCGTTTTAACATAAGGGCGAATGTCAGCTTTTCCTCACTGAATTCGCCGATCGCTATTGCTCTGAAGTTAACACATGTTCTGATTTTTTGCTTGACATGGGAATAAAAAATGATTATTTTTTGATTAGATTAAACAATATTTGTGTTTCATGCCCATCTTTAATGTGAACCTTGCATAATGAAAATTCACTTTAGATTTTTTCGCGCTACAGATTTTAAGCGAATTCTGATTTGGGCATAAAATGGAACTCCGTGGTAATTTTGGCGATTTAATAATCGGCTCTACTGAAATCAAACTTGGGTTAAACGAAATCGAGCGATGTAGATGATCGGTCTAGTTCTAGTTTATGAACGCTTCGATTTTTTGAATTCCCATCGAATTGTATTCAGCAGCGGTTCAGAAGGAATCCAAAAAATGAACTAAAAAATTGCTTGCATATCATGATAAGTTTTCTTATATTCAGCGATTTATAATTTGGACCGAGCAAGAAAAAAGTGAACATTTAACCGCTGATCGTTGCAGTTCTGAATTGGTTAGCTGATGAACCTCGGGTGATGATATGTTTCAGGATCTATCAGAGAAGTTAGAAGTTGTTTTGAAAAAATTGAAGGGTCATGGCAAGCTGACAGAAAAGAATATCGCTGATTCGCTGAAAGAGGTTCGTCGTGTTCTGTTAGAGGCCGATGTGAATTATAAAGTGGCCAAATCGTTCATTGCAGCGGTTCAAGAAAAGTCCTTGGGGCAGAAGGTGCTTAAGAGCATTACTCCGGGCCAGCAGATCATCAAGATCATCCATGATGAGCTAACCAATTTGATGGGTCAATCGGAGGCACCGCTGAACCTCTCTGGTGCCGTTCCAGCGATCATCATGTTGACGGGCTTGCAAGGCTCTGGCAAAACGACGCTGGCTGGCAAATTAGCACGCTATTTTCGCTCCAGAGGCAAAAATCCGATTTTGGTTGCTGCCGACATTTATCGACCAGCGGCGATTAAACAGCTCCAAATCGTCGGCGAGCAGGCCGGAGTCCCAGTCATTTCAGACCCAAGCAAATCGGCTATAGACATCTGCACAATGGCCATCGATTATGCCCGAACGCACGGTTATGATCTGGCGATTTTGGATACGGCGGGTCGACTCCACATTGATGAAGCCATGATGCAAGAGCTTGCTGATATTAAAGCGAAGGTGAAGCCACACGAGATCTTGTTCGTTGCGGATAGTATGACTGGACAAGATGCGGTAAACACCGCAAAAGAGTTCCTGAACTGGCTTGATTTTGACGGTGTGGTGCTTACAAAAATGGATGGTGATGCCCGCGGTGGAGCAGCGCTATCAATTCGTATGGTGACGAACAAGCCGATCAAGTTTATCAGTACGGGTGAAAAACTTGACGCATTGGAGAAATTTCATCCGGAGCGGATGGCCTCTCGCATCCTGGGGATGGGCGATATTGTCTCGCTGGTCGAAAAGGCGCAACAAGCAGTCGACAAAGAGCAAGCGGAGAAATTAGAGCGCAAGCTCCGTCGACAGCAGTTCACGTTACAAGATTTTTACGATCAATTGCAACAGATTAAGAAAATGGGGCCGCTGGATCAATTGCTCGGCATGATCCCGGGCATCAAAAGCAGCATGCTAAAGGGATTAACGGTGGATGATCGCTCGTTTGTAAAAATAGAAGCGATTATCAACTCTATGACTCCTGAGGAGCGGTTGCGTCCTCAGATCATCGATGGTAGCCGTCGGCGACGCATCGCTCAGGGCAGCGGCACCAGCGTTCAGGACATCAACCAGTTGTTAAAACAATTCCAGATGATGCAAAAAATGATAAAGAATATGAACAAGATCAGCTTCAAAGGATTGCCATTTCGAATCTGATGGAATTGATTTAATAACGGAAAACAAGACTCAAAAACCCAATTTTCGATGAAACGATTTATCTCAAATTATTTGCAGAAAGGACCATCAATCAGGAGGTAAAAGAATTGCCAGTAAAACTACGTTTAACCCGAATGGGAAAAAAGAAACAGCCTTTTTATAGAATTGTTGCTGCGGATTCGCGGACGCGGCGTGACGGAAAATATCTTGAAAAAATTGGTCATTATAATCCTTTGGCCGATCCAGCCGAGATTGTCATTGATGAAGAACGCGCTTTCTATTGGTTGAGAAACGGTGCGATACCTACGGATACAGTTCGCAGCCTGTTCAGCAAAAAGGGCATAATGTTAAAATGGCATTTCATGAAGGCTGGTTATGATCAAGCACGGCTGGATGAAGAGGTAAAGAAATGGGAATTGCTGCAACTGGAAAAGCGAAAACGAGCCGAAGCATTAGCGGCCCAACGTTCTAAGAAACAAGAAACCAAACCAGAAGTGTCGGAACCGAGCACCCCGGCAGCAGAACAAGCGGGAACAAAACCGCAATCGTCTTCTAACGAAGCATTGGCTGCAAATTCTGAGCAAGGCACGGAGCAGCAATTGGCCGAGTCACCGCGACAAGAACCATCAGTTGCCCAGCAAACGGATCAGCCTGAATCCGAAGTTTAAGTACCCAAGGATGCGAGCTCGACTCGTTGCATGAACTGATCCATTTAGGGGCAACAGGATCGTAACGGTAGCACGCTGCATTGCTCGGTCTTCTATTTCTATAATGGGTTCCTTTTTACGTGGCAACTCAGCGCCAATGCACTCCAAGCGCATCGTTCAATGCTATCTGACAATTTTGAATAAATAGGGCTAAGACTCAAAGTTGGCGGTTGGCTAGATATAGTTGGGTAAAGACCGAAATTCCTACTACAAACTTGAGGAGGAACTGGCGTGAATACCGAAAAGACTGAGAGCGGCGTTGCGGCAGCCCCAGGTCCTTTGGGGCTCAAATCTTTCATTGAATACATCGTCAAGCATCTGGTGGATAAGCCAGAAGAGGTTGCTGTCAACGAAATTGATGGTGAGCGGACAGTGGTCTACGAGCTGCGGGTTGGACGCGGCGATCTGGGAAAAGTCATTGGCAAGCGCGGCCAAACCGCGAAATCGATTCGGATCTTATTGGCAGCAGCTTCTGCCAAACGGGGCAAGCGAGCTGTTCTTGAGATCTTGGAATAATCAAACTATTCCAACAGCTTTTCGCTTATTATCCCTTCATATTTTCAGGATCACATGAAACCACGTCCAGAGTTTTTATTGATCGGAAAGATCCGAGATGCCCATGGAATAAAGGGAGAAATCTCAGTTATCCCAATTACCGAAGATCTGGATCAATTTAAAACTTTAAAACAGATCTCAATTCAAGATACTCATGGGAATCGTATCTCTTTGGCTATCGAGCGAGCTCGGTTTCAGAACAATCGTGTCATTTTAAAGTTAGCCACTATTGACGATCGAACGGCTGCTGAACGATTGCGGGGATGCTATATTGAAAAGCGCGGGGAAGAGTGTCCAGCGCTGGAAGCGGATGAATTTTATATTTTCGATTTAATTGGCTTACCGGTACGAACTACGGATAACACTTGGCTCGGCAAATTGGTGGATGTTATGACACTCCCCGCAAATGATGTCTTTGTCGTTCAGGGGGATTCCAGGGAATATTTGATCCCAGCCATCAAATCGGTCATAAAATCCATTGATCTCGAACGGGAGCTGATCGTCATTGAACCAATAGACGGGCTGTTATAACTTTTGCATGAAGATCCATGTCATCACCGCCTTCCCCAATCTGTTTGTTGGTCCTTTGGACGAAAGCATCATCAAGCGGGCCAGGGAAAAACAATTGGTGGAGATTTACCTTCACGATCTGCGCGATTATAGCAGCGATCGGCATCGTCGCATTGACGATTATCCTTATGGTGGCGGACCGGGGATGATCTTGAAAGCAGAACCGATTTTTAACTGCATCGAATCGGTGCTTGAGAAATATCAGATTCATAATCCCCATTTGATTTATCTAACGCCCCAGGGCCAACGATACAATCAGGCGAAGGCGAAAGAGCTGGCGCAACAAGAGCATTTGATCCTGCTTTGCGGGCATTATAAGGGTGTAGATGAACGCGTTCGCGAATTCTGGCAGATGGACGAAATCTCCATCGGCGATTATGTGTTGACTGGCGGCGAATTGCCAGCATTGGTCATCATCGATTCTGTCGTGCGCTTGATCCCAGGTGCAATTAGCGACTTGGATTCAGCAAAAACAGATTCGTTTTATCAAAATCTTTTAGATTGCCCCTATTATACCCGACCTGAAGTGTTTCGAGGGATGGCGGTTCCTTCGGTATTGTTATCGGGTCATCATGCGGAAATCGAAAAATGGCGCAAAAATGAAGCCATCAAGCGGACCTTGAAAGTTCGACCAGATCTATTAAACCAGGCAAATGATATCATTCATGTTGAAATAAGTAATGATGAGGAGAAAGCATAAATGGACAAATTGAATATCGCTGTCTCAGATCAGCTTCGATCCGATGTTCCAGAGTTTAACCCTGGCGATACAGTGGCAGTGCATGTGCGCGTTATCGAAGGCGATAAGGAACGCATCCAGGTCTTCGAAGGAGTGGTGATTAAGAAAAAAGGAAAAGGAATGGATGCTACCTTTACAGTACGAAAAGTATCCGAAGGAATTGGGGTAGAACGAATTTTCCCGCTTCATTCGCCTCGCATTGCAAAGATCGAACGATTACGTGCTGGAAAAGTTCGACGCGCAAAATTATATTATCTCCGCGGCCTGAAGGGCAAAGCCACCAGGATCGAGGAAAAGCGAGAAGCAAAGTAGCTTTATGCTTAGATCGCAGCTTCATATTCCAAATCGGATTGAGCAAGAAAATTGGATGGTACAAGGGGGAAAAATATCATATTGACTTTTTAACAAGAAATTCTTAAATTTATTTCCGAATCAAAAACCAGGGCCCATAGCTCAGTTGGTAGAGCAGCGGACTCATAATCCGTAGGTCGTAGGTTCGAGCCCTACTGGGCCCACGAAAAATCCCTGATCCAACACGTATCGGGGATTTTTTATTGTAGTTCGCTTTTCATTTCAATCATATGAATATCCATATATGCTCTCAAATGGTCATCTTCTTCTCAACCAACAGCTTGGCGCGCATCAGTCGCAGCTCTTCCATCGAAATATCGTCTGCTAATTTCTCCTTAACCCCCTCGATATGATTGAGCCCCAAAGCATGAAACGCCTCTCGGATCCTTTGCTGCCGTTCCAAAGGAATGAAGTTGGTGAGCACAATCGGCTCTCCAAGCATAATTAGCCGTTCAATATGTCCATAAATGGTTCGAACCGAAAGATTTCGCTGTTCAGCGACCTGCCGAATCGACAATCCCTGGCGCAGCAAATCAAGCGTCTGATATTCCGTCGGTGTTGCCTTGGTTCGGGATGGAGCATGTTCTGGTGTTTTTGTGATCTCCAGATCAATCTGCTGCGCATGGGCAATGATCTCCTTGAGAAATCGGGGCCCATATCGTTTTAATTTCGATTCACCCATGCCATAAATTCTCTGGAGTTGACTCCACGTCGTTGGTATTTGGGCGGCCATTTCTTTCAACGTCCTATCCTGAAAAATAATATACGGGGGAACGTTCTGCTCATCAGCGATGCGCTTGCGCAATTGCCGCAGCTTTTCAAACAGCGTGTTATCCATCTCCAGATCCGCATCTTTGACAGTGGTTGGTTTTATTTCTTCATAAACGGTGAGCGTCACCTTCTCACCGCTAAACAGCACAGCCTTGCTTTTTTCAGTCAATTTGAGGATTGGATATTCCCCACCCTCGACCCTAAGATAGCCCTGCTGAATCAGCTCGCGAATGTATGCTTCCCATTGTTTCTTTGTATATTCAGCCCCTATCCCATAGGTCGATAAGTGCTGATGGCCATTGTGAAAGATCCGCTCGCTCTTCGCCCCTTTTAAAACATCGATCACATATTGCATCCCGAAACGTTCATTGAGTCGGAATATACACGAAAGCAACTTTTGCGCGATAATGGTCCCATCAAATACCCGCCGGTTTTTCATGCAATTATCGCAGTGCTGGCAATTTTCTACCTCATAAGACTCACCGAAATATTCCAGCAGGATTTTTCGCCGGCAGATATGGCTCTCAGCATAATGGATTAGTTGATTCAGCTTATCATACGCCACGCGGCGCTCTTGCGGGTCGTGTTTCTGATTAATGAAATATTCTATCTTTGCCTTATCCCCATAGCTGAAGAATAGAATACAATCGCTCCTCAAGCCGTCTCGGCCCGCCCGTCCTGTCTCTTGGTAGTAGCCTTCAAGGTTCTTGGGCATATCATAATGAATCACAAATCGCACATCTGGCTTATCGATCCCCATGCCGAACGCAATCGTTGCTACGATGATTTCTGCATCATCTTTGATGAAGGCCTCTTGATTTCGGCTGCGCTCAGCATTTGTCATCCCCGCGTGATACGGGAGCGCCCGAAAGCCATCGCGGTTCAGAGCTGAAGCCAATTGCTCCACTGCTTGCCGAGTCTGGCAATAGATGATCCCGGAAGATGCTGGATGCGCTTCGAGATAGCCTACCAATTGCCGATAAGTATCTCCTTTGGGTAGCACCTGATAAAATAAGTTTTGCCGATTGAAGCTTGCTTTGAAGCGCAATGGATCATTCATTTGCAGCTGCTTGATGATATCTTCCTGAACCAGAGGAGTTGCAGTTGCAGTTAAAGCGATCAACGGAATATTCGGATAGCGATTTCTAAGCACTACCAATTGTCGATATTCCGGCCGAAAATCATGACCCCACTCCGAAATACAATGTGCTTCGTCAATGGCAAACAAACTGATATCGAGTGCATCGATGAATTGGAGAAACTGCGGCAATACCAAGCGCTCTGGGGCCACATAGAGCAATTTCACTTGCTTGCTCAACAGCCTTGCCTTCACCTGTTCAATCTGGTCGTAGCTGAGCGAACTATTGATGAATTCTGCTGGGATCTCAAAATCCCTTAAACTATCCACTTGGTCTTTCATTAAAGCAATCAATGGCGAAACCACTACGGTGAGGCCTGGTTGCATGACCGAAGGCAATTGGTAGCACAGCGATTTTCCTCCCCCGGTCGGCATCAGCACAAACACATCCCTTTTATCGAGAATCGCTTGGATGATCTCTCTTTGGAGGGGTCGAAATTCGGTGTAGCCGAAATATTTTCGAAGCGCATCTAACATCGTTTTTTCAACTCATCGCTGCTAAAGAGGAAAATTATTCCCTCCCTCATAATTGAAAAAATTATTTCTCAGAAAATATTCAATAGGACAGAATTCAATTCATGGATAGAGCCTTGTGTCGTTAAAATGCATTGTTAAAATTTTGCCCAATTCAAATTGCATTTTGCAAGCTGACCACCCAGCGAAATTTTATGCCTTTTTCATCAGGCAAAGGATCGCTCACCCAAAACGGGAAATCGACGCGGAGGATGAGCGGCAAATAAGAAGATCGGGGGTTCCAGCGCAGACCGACTCCAGCATCCATCAGATTTCGATATGCATGAGCTGAAGCTGCCATTCGAGCAAAATCAAAAAACGGCGTTAATTCCAATGACGATCTTCTCGGCAGAACCTTTCGGACCAATGGATCAAGCAAGCCAGAACGAAGCTCAGCGTTTATTGCGGCGATGCGATCTGTGGCCATCGGCTGATCGATGTACCCTCGCAGGTTTCCGCCGCCAGGAAAATGATAGCGAAGTTCCGCTGGCAGCGCCCCCATGCTGCGGAGATAAAATTGGCTGAACCGCTCTCTGGGATTCCCGCCATCAATGAAAAATCTCTCTTGAATGGGAATTCGGTCGCCCCAAAAATTTCCAGTAAACAATCGAACTTTCATCCCTCGAGTTCTCGATCCAAAAGAAAGCTTCACCTCGCTTGCAAGCATAGAAAACTTAAATTCGCTTCCCCACAATCGCTGCGCCGTTTCGAATTTCATGTTAAAATTCGATGACCATCGCCGAAGATAAATGTCCAGGTTGTATGCCAAAGAAATTTTGCTGACGCGACCAATCTCCCATTCGGGCCACCGCACAATCCGGTTCTCTGATTTTATGCTTCGCTGGGCATACTGCTCCTCATTTTTTAACAATTGGGCGGAATTAAACGAAACGCGAAGTTCATGAAATGGTGGAGTGTATCTGATCGCACTGGTGCGATATATCAAAGTAATGTCACCAATTCCTCTCCCCTCCCGTTGAATGGCTGATAGTTTAAGCTGGTATTTCTCGCTATTCCAAAACAACGGATGACCGATGACGAAGTAATAGCCAGTGCGATTCGATTTGAAACCATAGCTCAGACCACCCTCGGTGCGATAGTACCTTGCCGCATAGCTCCCTTTAAAACGTGCCCCTAGCCAGAGACCATCTACATCATTCCACCATAGCATGGGTGCGTATCTGATGAGATAGGCGTCTCTGGGCTGGTAATTCGAAAACGGAACATCAGGTAGAAATTGAAACTGCCAATCGCCATTATTGAGCCGATTCTTGTCCAGAATCATATCGCGAGGGTCCAAAACCACCTGAATCGGCTTCTCCTCGGTCACGAAGATCAGTTTGCCTTTTTGAGCTCTTCCATCCCAGCGCTCAATAATTTTCCGCCCGTTCTCGGTTGTCAATTCCACTTCTATTGGCATGATGCCTTCGGCATTGCGCTTGATTTCGACTTCAGTTTGCCAGGTTCCATTTGGAAGACGTAATTTCAATATGTTTCCCAACCCGTAATCGATCGTCACGGTCCTGTGCAGCCATTGATCGAAATACCAATCAAAATCTTCCCCAGTAACATCCTCAACAACCTGCTTAAACCGCTGTTCGTTCACATGTTTGAATTTCCAGCGATCGAAATACGCATGGCAGATCCTATCCCATAAGCTGTCGCCAACGATGTAATGCAGCATAGCGAAAAAAGCCGCACCCTTGCTGTAAGCATTGATCCCGTAGCCGCCCTTAAATTGATAGGCGTATTGCGATATGGGCTCATTATAGCCGCTGGTGAGATAATCGATTAAATTGCGATTGGTGTTTTCTTTTCGCGGCACTTGCGGATTAAGCTTAAACCTCCATGAATTGAGATCAGGGATATCGTCTTTGTCATATCCCCAGGGTCCGAAATTGGTCTGTTGATACCAAAATTCTTGATAAGAAGTAAAGCCTTCATCCATCCAGGCTTCGGCAAGCTCATTGTTGGCGAGGATGCCATAAAAATAAATATGACCGACCTCATGGGAGATTAAGCCTTCATCCGGTCCTGAATTCATCACCAGCATCGGATACTCCATGCCGCCGCCCATGAGACCGTGCATGATGGTCAATTGCGGATATGGATACTTCCCAAAACGAGTGGATAGCCATTCTAATACTCTTGCCCCTCGTCGCGCTACCTCTTTACCCCAGCGATCCTTCGCATAAGATCGATACAGGACATGGATTGGAATGCCGCTCCATTCCCCTCGCTCATAGACAAAATCGGGGCAAGCCGACCAGGCAAAATCGTGAACCTGTTCTGCATGAAATTTGACTGTCCGTTCCTTGCTCTCTTCTCCCAGCTTTTCGATTGCTGCCAATTGGTCCTTATATCGCTCGCGCCATTGTTCATCTGTCAGACTCGTATCCACCTCAACCCATCGCCAGCCAGGATCGCCCTCAACTGGCACGCCTGTTGCGCAAAGGATATAATTGTACGGCACGGTGATGGTCACGTCAAAGGTCCCAAATTCCCCATAAAATTCGCCATCAGCATGATACTGATCTGGATGCCAGCCGTTCTGATCATAAACTACCAGCTTGGGATACCATTGGCCGAAATCATATTGATTGCCTCGCCGGCCAGCGCGAACGATCAGAGTAGGGATCTTCTCGTAAAATTTCATATAAAGCTGAAGCGCACCATCGGGCGGAAGTGGCTCTGGCAGCACCGATTCTAAAATGGTATCATCCACATGGTAAGCAATTACTGGTGCCTCATGGGGAGCAATATTCGAATCGCTTCGGCTGACCCTGAATTCTAAAATATCAATATAGCCGCTGTTCTCCGATGTGATCGACTCACGATAGTATTTCTTTTTCGCTTCGCGAGCAAATGTGGAATTCTCGTTTCTAAACGCATTGGGATAAAGGTGAAGGTAGAGCCGATTCAGCGTATCAGGCGAATTGTTTTGATAAATGATTACTGCTTCTCCGAGCAAAGCATTTTCGCTTGGATTAAGTTTGACTTTAAGATCATAGTGAACATATTGTTGCCAATAATCATCAGAGGCATTAGTTTGACGAACAATAGCTCCTATCACTAGCAAAACGACAAAACCAGCCATTGTCTTCCTCATTTTGCGATCCTCCCGTTGTTTGCTATAACGGTCAATATAACGAAAGTTGCGCTCAGAGTCAAGCGAATATTTGATCTGCTCCGGGGCCTATTTTGCTTTCAGCGAGTAGATTTTAGAGAAGGAAATTCCGAAACGAAAGCAAGATACCATTAAATCATCATTTCACTGACCACATAAAAAATACTTGACAATAGCAAATAAATATTGTATCTTTAGCACCATTTTAAAACAGCGTTTCAGGAGCAATTTATTTTATATAATAAAAGAACACTCATTGTTTGTGAACCAAAATAATTGATTAAACGTTGAATCGAACTCAATAAAAAGTTGCTAATGAAAGGTTCTGACCGATTGATGATCAGATGGAAATGAGGAAACTATTATCCTCGACGATTTTTTTCTCTGACTATCGATGAGACCAAATTTGGTTATCATTCTGCAATCTGATTGCAGAGGGAAGGAGAAATTAGATTTACATTGACAAAAAATGATCAATCTGCAAAAGGATGTGTCACGCCTGCGAATGGGGTATGGCATCGATCTTGTGCATTGATTCAATTTTAAGAACTCCAAAAATAAATATGCAATGGGCATTCAAATTAAATCAGATCGTCGGTTCCTCAAAGAGGCTCAACCGATCGTTTAATCAAGATATCGAGAGGTAGCAATGAAATACTTACCACGTTTATGGCAGAAGGGGCAGGAATTTTTAGGAGTCGAAATCCCGATTATGGCTGGTGCAATGACCTGGATTTCCGATCATCGCTTAGTATCTACGGTGTGCAATCATGGCGCATTTGGGTGCATGGCTGGCGGCAATATGCCGCCTGAGGCGTTTGCTCAAGAAATCGATAAGATCAGAGATCTAACTGATAAACCGTTCGCTGTGAACCTGATCACTATCGCCCCGAACTATCAGGATCATTTAAAAATCGCGGCTTCAAAACGGGTGCCTTTTATCATTTTTGCGGGAAGCTTTCCGCGCGCTTCAGAAATAAAAATCGCCAAGGAGAGCGGTGCCAAAGTCCTGGCGTTCGCCTCTAACGATACCATTGCAGAGCGAATGATCGCCTCCGGCGTCGATGCCCTCATGTTGGAGGGCAGTGAAGCCGGCGGCCATATTGGCCACGTATCGCTGGTTATTTTGCTACAGCAAGTATTATTCAATGTCAAAGACATTCCTGTTTTTGTTGCTGGGGGCATTGCGACTGGACGATTGATGGCGCATCTGCTGCTCATGGGCGCTGCTGGCATTCAAATGGGTACACGATTCGTATTAACCGAAGAGTGCCAGGTTCATCCGAAATTTAAGGAAGCTTTTATCAAAGCCAAGGCTCGGGATGCGGTCGCCACTCCTGCCGTGGGGTCTGAATTGAATGTGGTCGCTGTTCGTGCGATCCGCAACAAGGGCATGGCAGAGTTCGCCGATTTGCAAATGGATTTAATCATGAAAAATCGTCGCGGTGAAATCACCAAAAAAGAGGCCCAGTATCAAGTCGAAAATTACTGGGTGGGCGCGCTGCGTCGCGCTGTCCAGGATGGTGATGTCGATTATGGCTCACTGATGGCAGGTCAGAGCGTGGGCCTGGTCGATAAGGTTCAACCAATGAAAGAGATGTTCGAAGAAATAATCAATGACGCCGAACAGGAATTGGAGCGGATTTATCAGCGCTTGGGATGTTAATGACCACACAGCCAGTCGACTTGGTCTCTGCTTTAATTTTAAAGCATCTCTTGCCCTGCTTGTGTCAACGTCGATTATCAATACTTTTCGGTTATGGCGAAAAAAACTTGTTTCATCCCCAAAAATTCTTTACCTTCCCACCGAATAAACTCACAACTTATGTGTATCAGAAGGTGAAAAGTGAGCTCATCGAATGAACAAGGCCGAAGAAAACGAAGATCACGCGCTCATCGAACTTTGCCAGCGTGGCGATAAAGCCAGCTTCGGAAAATTGGTCGAAAAATACATGCAGCGCGCCTATTTTACCGCTCTGGGATTGATCGGCGATCATGAGATCGCCCTAGATCTCTCCCAGGATGCTTTTGTTCGCGCCTACCGCTCCATTCACAAATTCGTACCAGAGCAAAATTTTTTTACCTGGTATTATCAGATTTTGAGAAATCTATGTTTCAATTATTGGCGCGATCATGCACGCCACGCTCGCTCGTTTTCTGAGATTGGTGCTCTTGATATCGAGACAATTGTCGATACCGATCAGAATTCAGAGAAGCTCGCAGAACAAAACGAAATGAAGCAAGCGCTGTGGCAAGCCATGAATGAGCTAAAGCCACATGAGCGGGAGATCATCGTTTTAAAAGATTTTCAGGAACTCACATATCAGCAGATCGCCGAGGCGCTAAACTGCCCGATTGGGACAGTGATGTCGCGGCTGTTTACAGCCCGAAAGGCTTTGAAGCAAAAATTGGAGCGGTTCTTCAATGACTAATCAACAGCCAAAACAGACATTAGAGCGTTTTAATCAATTGTTGATGGGTGCCATCGATCAGGAGCTCACGCCCCAGGAGTGGAACGAATTCAATCAAATTGTTAATTCAAATAGACAACTCTTGAAAGAATGGAAACACTATAAAAAGCTGAAGGAGGTTGCTCGCGCCATGAAATTTAAATCGCCACCTAAAGAGGTATGGGATAATTATTGGATGAATACCTACAACAAAATCGAACGAGGGATTGGTTGGATCATTTTTTCGATCGGTGCAATCATTTTGATCACTTATGGCCTGTTTAAGGCCGTTGAGAGCATGATCGCCGATCCGAAACTTCAAGGGATCATAAAAATTGGTATCATTGCCGTGTTGCTTGGACTTGTCATTTTGCTCGTCTCTGTGATCAGAGAAAAGCTTTTTGTGAGAAAATCAGACCCATATAAGGAGGTACAAAGATGATCGTCGTTAGCTCCAGTACCGTTGCTGGAAAGAAAATTGTCAAAACACTGGGATTGGTCAAGGGAAATACGATTCGCGCCAGACATATCGGACACGACATCATGGCGGTATTTAAAAATATCGTCGGGGGTGAAATCGAAGAATATACAAAATTGATGGCTGAGGCCCGGGAACAGGCCCTGGATCGCATGATTAAGCAAGCAGAAGAATTGGGTGCCAATGCCATTGTCGATACCAGGTTCTCCACCAGCTATATCATGGGAGCTGCATCTGAAATCCTTGTCTTTGGCACGGCTGTGGTGGTTGAATAATCCCAAGCTTGACTCGTATCATGCTTATAGGTCGTATTGAATTCTGTTTTGGATAAATAGCATTCCGATATAAAGCATTCGCTGGTCTCATCAGCGAAGACCCAAAAAACATCCCAGCGCTACCGTTATCCCCATAAATTTACTAATAGCGCTGGGATTCAATAAACATCCGAATAGGTTTCCTTTGCTACGATTTCATGGCCACGCCTTCCGCCTCGAGCACTTTCTCCAAATAATTCTTTTCGGGCAATGCTCCCTCAAACTCAACTTCTTCGTTGATGACTACCTTGGGCACCGCAGAGACGAAATATTTATTGGACAATTGCGGAAATTCCGACGCCTCAATCATATCGCCCGTCACCAAATCACTTTCCATTGCCATCATGTGGGCCATCCGTACCGCCCGCGGGCAATATGGACAAGTCAACGTCACAAACACCTGAATGTGCACTGGTTTGCTGAGCTTTTTTAGTGCTTCTTTCGTTTCCTTGGACAAAAAGCTCGCTCCGTTGGATACGTCGATAATGTCTTCAATCAGGGTGCTGAATTCATATCCGGCCGGAACGCCGTAAAAGCGAATCCCATAATCCTTCTCACCTTCCACGACAATCGCTGGGATCCGTTTGATATCGTAATGCTTCACCTTGGCTTCGTCCTTGACAAAATCATAAATCTCAACTTTAATTTTATCTGATAACTCCGATAACTCAGTCAACAATTCTCGCGTCAGTTGACAATACTGACATTCAAACTGCTGGGTAAAAAATACCAGCTTCACTGGTCGGGTCATTTTCGAGAATTCCTTTTTCAAATATTCCCGATCTTCCTTTGAAATATGAGCCATTTTAAATCCTCCAAAATTTATGTTTGAACAACTATGATTTAATCTTTTTAACCCATCACACCATTAAATCAATACTCCAATATTCCATCTTCCCATCCTTCAATTATTCATTCCTGGGATTTCAACTGCTCGATATAATGCTCTGCCGAAACCGCAGCGACTGCACCGTCCCCGATTGCCGTCGCCACTTGGCGTAATCCCTTATCTCGAACATCACCAGCGACAAACACCCCAGGAATCGAAGCCTGCAATTTTTCATCGGTCACAATATAGCCCCACTGGTTCAACGCCAATTGTCCCTTGAAAAGCTCTGTATTAGGAATTAAACCAATATATACAAATACCCCTTCAACAGGAATGACTTTTGTCTCTCCTGTAGCGCGGTCTTTCACCGTGATCGACTCTACTTTTCCCGAACCATTGATCGACAACACTTGATGGTTCAATAGAGTAACCGTGTTTGGATGCGATTGAAATTTCTCCTGCAGAATTTTTTCTGCATTTAATTTCGGCATATATTCAATTAAAGTGATCGACTTAACAAATTTTAAAATGAACAGTCCTTCCTGAAGACCAGAATTGCCACCGCCAATGATTGCGATGTCTTTTCCTGAATAAATTGGGCCATCGCACGTAGCACAATAGGATACGCCCCGACCTTTCAACTCCTTTTCGCCTGGGACATTCAACAGCTTCGGTGAGGTTCCAGTTGCGATAATAACCGCTTGAGCATTAATTGGCTTGCCGTCGATCAGCAATGTTTTCGGAGAGCTTCTCAAATCTAATTTTGCCACCTCCCCATAATATATTTCAGCTCCGAAGCGTTTGGCCTGCTGCACCATTCGATCGGCAAGCGCATGGCCATTGATGCCCTCTGGAAAGCCCGGGTAATTTTCGATCACATCCGTGGCCGCAGCTTCCCCACCGATCTCTTTTTTCTCCACCACGAGAGTCGTCAATCGCGCCCGCGCAGCATAAATTGCTGCTGTAAGACCTGCTGGGCCCCCACCTAAAACCACCACATCATAACCATCGGCTAATTCAACCTTATCCTCATCCTTTTTTAAAGAAAACATTAATCCTTCCATCCTTTTCACCTCCTGCTTTCTCTATTTGAGCTCAAAACTTTAGATGAATAGAGCAATAAAAGGATTCTTTTGGTAGATATTGAAGCTGCCCAGTAATTTTTCTATCCCAAATCGATCGAAATTCCATTTGCAAATCAGCATTTTTTTTATTATATTTGACCTGAAAATTGAAAAATCGGACAAGGATGTAATAGTTAGGAGTTGATTTATGACTGCAATTTCAGAGTTTCGAACTGGCAAAGCCATTCGTTTCAACAATGATGTCTGGATTATTACTGAATTTCAGCATGTCACGCCGGGGAACTGGCGCGCCATGGTGCGAACCAAATTAAAAAATGCTAAGACAGGTCGCGTAATCGAAAATACGTTCCGCATGACTGATGAGATCGAAGAAGTTTATCTTGAAGAAAAGCAAATGCAATACTTGTATGAGTCCGACGGAAATTTATACTTTATGGATACCGAGACTTACGACCAGACATTTATTCCAGCGGATCTTCTGGGCGATCAACTCAAATTTCTCAAAGAAGGCGATATGGTGAAGATCCTTTTCAATGAAGGTGTCGCTATTACTGCGGAATTGCCAAACTTTATCGAATTCAAAGTGATCCAGGCGGATCCCGGCGTGAAAGGGGATTCAGCGACCAATATCTTGAAATATTGCACCATCGAAACGGGTGCAAAAGTCCAAGTGCCGCTATTCGTAAAAGAAGGAGATACTATCAAAATTGACACACGAACTGGAAAATATTTGGAGCGGGTTGCTGTTGGTCGCTGACAGTTTATATGCGAAATTAAAATAGGGCAATTTGATAAATTGCCCTATTTTTTATCCACTCCAAAGCATTTTACCAAATCAGGTAGAAATGGTAGTACAACATAAAGTGTGTAAATTTCAATTGCAATTTTCATAAAAAGGGCTTATTCTTCCAGTATTTCAAAATTGACCGATCATCATCTTGAAATTATCTGGAGGAATTCGTTCATGGAAAATGTTGCTACTAAATATCCTGATTGTCAAGAAAATAGTTCTGATAATTTATTTGAAACCACTGACCAATTGATGCCCAATGATGAAGAGTTCTTTGATATGCTGGAACAACAGCTTCGGCATATTGCCAGAATTACCATCATTACCACCTTTAATGATGAATTTGAACGGTTTATTAGAACCGCACCTTATCAGTTATCTGCTGATCGCACGAATTCCGGAAACGGGTTTCAATACCGAAGCTTTGAGACTCGATTTGGTGTAATTAAAGATATTCGCATTTCCAGGTCTCGAAAAAGGCGATTTATCACCAAATTGTTCCATCGATGGAACCGCCGTGAAACAAGATTACTCGAGCCATTGCTGATCTGTTTGTCAATGGCATCAGCACCCGAAAGGTGAAAAAAATTACCCAAGCCATCTGGGGGCGCAACTATAGTGCGACCACGGT
>JAPDPQ010000042.1 GCA_034506395.1 candidate division KSB1 bacterium
ATAGTGAGTGATTCGGTGAACGTGAGTCATGCGAAGCCAGAGACGACCAAGGTGGCGGGAGATACGGTTTATTTTCGATATCAGCCGGATCGTTCATTTGCTTACGATGATCAAGTCGCAGTTCATATTCATGCGGTGGATAAATCGGTGAAACAGAATCGGGCGGAAAAGGAGTATGGGTTTAGAACTGAGGTAGGGGATACGACAGGTCCAGAGATTATTCCGTATTATCCGTCTCCATATGCCGAGGGAGTTCCGATAAATACGGTTATTACCTTTGCAATTCGAGATAAAGGGATTGGCGTAGATGATGAATCGATTTCGATCGAGGTGAGGAGCAAGACCACGGGCATCATTGTCGGGGAGATTTACAGGTTAATTGTTAAAAAGGACAGTGTCTATTGCAGGTTTGTTCCTACCAATTTGTTAACATATGATGATATCGATACAGTTTTCATTCGGGCTGCTGATAAAGCGAAGAATTTTTCGAATGGGTCTTATTGGTTTAAGACGGGATCGCCACCACCAGATTGGACAGGTCCAATGATCAATCCCTATGATCCTTATCCTGACCAGATAAATGTGCCAGTGGATGCGGCGGTTCATTTTTGGGTGTGGGATAGTTCAGGAGTGGATGTTGATTCAGTATTTTTGGATATAGTGAGTGATTCGGTGAACGTGAGTCATGCGAAGCCAGAGACGACCAAGGTGGCGGGAGATACGATTTATTTTCGATATCAGCCGGATCGTTCATTTGCTTACGATGATCAGGTCGCAGTTCATATTCATGCGGTGGATAGATCGGTGAATCGGAATGGGGCGGAAAAGGAGTATGGGTTTAGAACTGAGGTAGGGGATACGACAGGTCCGGTGATCAATCCCTATGATCCTTATCCTGACCAGATAAATGTGCCAGTGGATGCGGCGGTTCATTTTTGGGTGTGGGATAGTTCAGGAGTGGATATTGATTCAGTATTTTTGGATATAGTGAGTGATTCGGTGAACGTGAGTCATGCGAAGCCAGAGACGACCAAGGTGGCGGGAGATACGGTTTATTTTCGATATCAGCCGGATCGTTCATTTGCTTACGATGATGAGGTGACGGTGCATATTCATGTGGCAGACAAATCATTAAAGCATAATGCGTCGGATAGAATCTATAGCTTTAATACGGAATCAAAACCACTTATAGATCTTACCATCTCCTTTGATAAGCTAAAAAAGAAAGAAATTAAAGCTAATGAGAAAATTAAGTTGAGTGTGACAGCAAAAGCTATGTATGGAGATTGTCTTGAGACTTTTTGGGTTTGCTTTTATTTGAATGATGCTAATCATGAAATAAGTGGTCGCGAGCTCAAAGAATTAAAAAAAGATGATTCGACGAAGGTAGAGTCGGGAGATTTTAACATCGGCGTGGAAGGGAAATATAGGTTAATAGTTAAGATCGATGCTAAACCATTCCCGAATGGAAAAATTGAGGAAATTGATGAAAAAAATAATAGCGACACACTCGAAATAAAAGTTCTACCTGATTTAATCGTTCGACCGAATCCATTTACACCGAACGATGATGGTATTAATGATGATTCGGAGTTCGATTTCAATCAGTTTAATGTAGACGAGCCGATAGTGCGAATTTTCGACGTTCACGGCAGGGAAGTGAGAAAGCTCGATCAGCCAGCTGAAGATAAGCGTTTTTACTGGAATGGTAGAGATAGCAATGGTAAGCCGCTATTGCCGGGCATGTATCTGTACATTTTCTCCGATCGGGACAAGATTCTCGCCCGAGGCTGCGTCGTTATTGTCAGATGATCAACTCTATGGTGTTCAATTATGAAAACAACGGCCATTAAAATATTTCTGATTACCTTCATATTCATGGGAATGGGTCATGGGAACGCGCAGGATCTGATCCGCACTAATCCTGCGGATCTATCCGATCCACAGGCATTGTTTATTAATCCAGCGTTGTTGCCCTATCAGAATCTTTCGTTCAATATAGCGATGAAAATTTTGCACGCTGGATTTTTGGAAGGCAACGGTCTCGGCCTGAGACATTTCCACAACAGTATTACTTTTCCAAAACCGTTATTGAATAATTTGGGTCTTGGGATGACGTGGCAAAATTTTGATTCTCCGTTCCATACCGATAACGGGATTGGAATCTCTTTAGGTTATTCCTTTGGGCCTGGCCTTTCGCTGGGAGTGAGCATGAATGGCAGCAATTTTCATCTTGACAGCGATAAAATGACGGAGGTTGAGCTGAAAGACCCATTGTTGGCCAATCGACTCGGTAAATGGTATTATAGCTATGGTATGGGGCTATTTGTGAGGCCGAGCTCAAAGCTTAGCCTCGGTTTGAGCATGAACAACATGAATCGGCCTTCAAAATCATTCGAAGATTCGAACAATAAAGAAGAAAATCGTGTCCCTTTTATTGCTGATTTTGGAATTAAATTCCATGTGAGTCGCCTCATAGGGTTCTCCTTGTTCAGTAATTGGCAAGAAAATATATATAGTCCTGGCTTTGTGGCTGAGGCGCTGCTAGAGAACGATGCTGGTTTGATCCGAGCTGGATATGTGGATCGTGGCCTCATGTTCGAAGGGAGAATAGCGATCGGCAGCGGATTTGGAATCAGCTACCGTCTCGATTATCCTTTATCTGAAATCAACAAAGTGAGCTATGGTTCGCATCAAATTGGATTCGGATGGAATTTAAGATTTAATTCCGATTATACTTTCAATATTAGGGCCTCTGAAGACACGGTTCGAATTATTAAAGAATACTACAAGATCAGAATTCATAAAGCAGAGAATCGAGATAAATTATTTGAGCATTTGGATCCCGAGGATTGGAAGTATCCAGATAAAATTGATAAGAAAGAAGAAATTCGGGGTGAACACGCGAAAAAAGTTGGCATGACGCTTGACGATATTGGAGGAGTCTTTGCCCACAATAATTATTTGGACGCATATAAAGAGACTTTCGCCCAAATTAGGGATTATGTCAAAAAAATGAATAAAAATCTTACAATCGATATTTACTACCGAGATGCTGTTACTGCCGAGCGAGCCATCGTTATTAAGAATTTTTTAATTGACAGTTTGAGTTTTAGCCCCAAAAATGTGGTTTTGCATCAAGAGAAAAACGGGGATGGGAATCGAGATGAGATCAAACTCAAGCAAGCGAAGAACGATAGCCTACGCTTATTGGTCGAGCAGGAAGCGGCGCTGGCGCGATTTAACAATTCCGATTTTATTGAGATCAAAACGGAACCTGTTGAGTCGATAGAGCCCAAAAAGATATTCTTTCATATTACAGATGCCAAGGTGCGCCGTGTGTCACGATGGCGCATTCTAATTGCGGATTTGCTCGGAGAGCCCTTCCATGTCATTAATGGCTTCAACGTCATCGAAAACTTGGTTGAATGGGACGGCTTTTTAGAAGATGGCACATTAATAGAGCCTGGCAATTATTACTACCAATTTCAATATTCGTTTGACGGAGGAAACACCTGGATTCCCAAAAATCCGAAACGACAAATGCTCACCTTCGTTCGAGTCGTTAAAGCCAAAACAACTGAGATTTCCAGTGGTTTTTCGAATAATTTTGAATTGCTTCGAGAAGTGATCATTCGACTCAAAGAACCAGTCAATGGCGATGAGGAAGAACAATAAAAGATGAACAAACCTGGAAATGGTTCAGCAAATTGGTTTCGATCTCAGAGCGAGTATGATGGTGAGTCCCTTCATAAATATTCAACAAAGAATTCAAGAACTATGATTTTACCCTCCCATTTCCACGGTTCATAATATGATTTTCAGAAGCTTTAATAAGAGGAGTAGAAACAGTATGAGAATCACTAAATATTGTTTGCTATTGGCTATTTTTTTGTTGATCGCATTTGCGTTATCTGAGAGCTGGGCTCAAGTGAGTTCTGCGCCTCCTTCTCAAGAAACAGCTCCCTCCGCTCAGAAATCGTCATATAAAGTCGACACTGGCACAAGGATGTTTTCAGTGAAAACTATCGGTGATCTACTTACGCTTTGCGAGGAAATCGGCTGGTTTTTGGTTTTAAATTTTATTGTAGGAGTATTGGTCTTAGTTCAGAAATGGCTGGTTTTGCGTCGGGAGAAAAAGGATGATGAAAAGATCCCATTGGACCAATTAAAAACTATGCACCTCGAAGATATCGATAAGATGCTGACAGAAGTGAAGGATGATCAAGTCGAATCCGAAGGCGCTGAAAAGGGAATAGCGGCAAAGGTCCCATTGCTGAAGAAAATATTTGGCAAACGAAAGACGGCCACTGCGTTTCTGCTGCTTCAACGTCTCTATAAGATTTTCTCTGTCAAGAAATCGGCAGATGACTTTGGGAGCGAGACCGCGAATTTCATTCAGAGTTTGAAAGACCAATTCAATACGTTCACAACTCGAATGGCGTATTTGTCCGATACCGCTGGTGGGCTCGGTCTGTTAGGAACGGTCTGGGGGATGTTCATGGTGTTTTTTGGCGGCACGATGGTGATGGATGAGATACTCCACGGGATGGGAGTTGCCTTGGCTACCACCATTGTCGGATTGGTTATCAGCATTTTGTTGAATACATTCACCACGGTCGTAAGCAATAAATTTGATCGGCATCTTGATTTCATTAACAAGCTCTCGGCGGCTTTTCATGAAAGGATGATCGCTTTTGCTGAGGCCCAGCCTGCTGGAGCGGTGCAACCGGTGATCATCGATGCGTCTCGGCTACCGCAAGTAGCCATAGCGCCGGGGGTTGGAGAAACAAGAGTTGAGCAGCCAATTCCAGCAGTGCCTCCCTCGCCAGAGGTCCCAGCTAAAAAGAAACTAGGTTTGCCAGCGGAGATCAAGGTCCTTGCGGGCAATAACCAGAGCGCTGAAGTCAACACACAATTGCCACAACCGATCATGGTTGAGATTGTGGATAACAAAGGGAATCCATTAGAAGGCGTGACTGTCGTATTCGCCACAGAGGAAGGAGCGGGAACTTTCCCCAATCAGAGTCGCATCCAAAAAATTTTGACTGATGAAGAGGGAAAAGCGCAAACCCTGTTTCTGTTAGGAAAAAGGGCGGGAGAGAAGACCATCCATATTTCAGTCGAAGGGGGAGAATGTCGTCCAGTGACATTATTGCTGATAGCGCGGCCAGCTCCAGCGGCGAAATTTGTCGAACTCGGGGGAAATTATCAGACTGGCTCATTAGGACGCAGATTGTCAGAGCCATTTAGTGTGGCAGTGCGAGATAAATATGATAATCCGATTCCGAAGTATGAAGTAAGCTTTCATTTGAGAAAAGGCACTGGTAGATTTCAGGATACCCAGAACTCTCAGCTCACCACATTGACCAATGAGGATGGACTGGTTGAGGTCTATTTTATTGTCGATAATAATCGCGGCGCTCGCGAAATTGTCGCTGAAGCAAAAAAAGTAGAACCTTCTAAAATCGATTTTGAGATATTTGCAGTTTAGGTTGGCTGAATTCTTATTTCAGCCAAGAGCGAAATAAGCTATTTAAACTGCATTGGAATTTGATTGCTTTTAAACTTTCGCCATATTGAAAGAGGATCTGCTATGTCCAAAGGCGGAATCGTAGTTCGATTGATCGATATCGTATTAAATCTGTTATTTGGATTTATGTGTATTAGTACCATGGAGCGAAAGAGCCCAGTAAAACTCCCGCAGAGCGATCTCCCAGTACAATCTCAGATTCAGAAAGAACAGCTGTTGGTCATCAGTATCAACCAACAGGAACAGTTCTTACTCGAATCCGAGAATATGATCCTTCCCAATTTCGATGCGGTAAAGAATTTGATTCTCACGCGAAATGAGAGTTTCAAAAAGCTCGATCGGACCATGAAAGTTCGGATCCGCAGCTATTGGAATCTCCCGATTCGATATACCATGCGGATCGCCAATTTTTGTCGCGATGAAAATATTCCAGTGGGAATGGATGTTGAAAGCGTTTCAAGTAGCAATCGGTGAAGCGAGCAGGTGAGCTATGAAAAAAGGCGGCGGGATAATCATTCGTTTGATCGACATCGTGATGAATCTGTTATTTGGCTTCTTAATGATCAGTGATATTGTTCACAAGACCGAGATCAAGCTGCCGAGCCAGGCAGGCCGATCCCCTGTGGTTTCAGAAAAAAGGGTCATGCCGATCGAGGTGCAAATTTTTCGTGGGGACACGACCATCATTGGCATCGATCCCCAGACAGAAAGATCGCTCCGTGTGAAAAGTCAATTGTACGGTTACTATGTGCTGAATGAAGATGAAAGGCTCTACCGGATTCGAATGCTGGATAAGTTGGAGGATCATCTATTTACTGCCAAAGCATCTTATGACTCGATTAATGTCATCATCAATCCTGATGCTGAATCCATAGTTCAAAGTACCATTAATCTGGTCGACATATGTCGGAGATATCGGATTGAGAAGCGGTTTAGATTCATAGAAAGGGGAGAAGAATGACTGCACGGGTCTTTAGCATTGATTTGAATCGTTACGATGAGGAGCGATGGAAAACCGCGACCGTCATTACGGCATTAGTGATTCTATTGGCTTATATTTTGATTAATATTATTAAAGTGCCGCAGAACCCGGTCAAGCCGAAAGAGGTGGTGGAGTTTGATTTTATCGCCCCGGAAATTAAAAAGAAGGTGATCGAGATAAAGCCTAAAGAAATCAAGCCACAGCAGCTCGAAGAAAAGGTTTTGAAGGAGACGCCAGAGGTGGTGCTCAATATCTTCATAGAAACGCCGAGCCATTCCCAGGCATTGCCCCAAAATTTGCCTTTCTCTGATCAATTCAAGGTGTTTGAACAAGAGAGTCGGGAGATGGAACATGCCAAGGCAACCATCCAGATCACAGATGGGATGATGTTGGAAGAAACTGTGGACAATCCGCTTGATATTAAGAAAGGCTTTGCGAGCGATGTTGACAATGATAATATAAGAAGCACTGTGATCACGCCTGATATTGGTGACCGGTCATTGAAAGGGAACATGGGCATTTCCACCACGATCCCAATGAATGAGCGGGTGCTATCGACCAATTTTAAAGGCTTCCAGGGCGACATTCCCTGGGAGGATGTGCTCGATCCACTGTTAAACTGGATCAGCAAAAATTCATCACCGATCGGCCAAGTTCCTATGTTCAAGTTATCGAAAAACGACCCACAAGCCATCACTACCCGACAATTGATATCGGTGGAAAATAAGAAATATGAATTGCTGATCAGCGCCAAAATCGAAAAGAAGCAAATCACTATCTGCCTTATTGACTTGGACTCAGGGCAATACGTCATGTTGGTCGATCAGGGGCTAACAAAAACCAGCACCATTTTTAACACTGGCAAGATTCGAAGAGATGAGCGAAATGAAATCGTTCATTTTCGCGAGGGGGTGTACAAAAATGCACAAGATCCAGAAGCGCAGAATTTTATGAAGATCTTCTGGCAATGGGCGAGAACTGTGACTGAAAGAGGATAACGCGTAGCGGAATAAATCACAGGTGACGCATTACACATAGATTATTACGCGGCAAATGGGCTTGACATTCATTGTGCAAATCAGCCAAAACGATGAGGTAAAAATGATCAACAAGTGTCTTGTAATGGTGGGATTGTTATTGTGTCTGGGAGTGCCATCGGCAATGGCACAAACAACTGTCCCATCGCCTCAAGAAAAATTAGCGTTGATGAAGATTGACACAACGATGTGGAAATACCTTGCAGCCTCGGATCGAGCTCAATGGAACATCAGCGCTTCTGACTCTGAAACTGCGATCCGAAATCATTTCTTCCCTGGATATAATAATTTTAAAGTTGTGACAGAAATATATGATCGGATTGGCAAGAAAAAGACCACATTGGAGCAAGAGTCCCAAACGTTGATCAAATTGTTGGAGCAAGCCCGGGATCATTTCGAGTCTGGATTGAAGATAGATCCCTTCAATAATTATCTGCGGTTGGCGATCACGTCAACTTATTCTTATCTGGAAAAATTATATGCATCTCAAAATGAACCGATCAAAAGATTGGCGATCCTGCTCAATTTGCTTCGGCTTCGAAAAGAACCGAAAGAGAGTGTTTATCTGAGCAACAATATTGGGCTGATCTATCGTCAATTTGAGATGTGGGAGATGGCAAAAAGTTATTTCCATCGGGCGGTTGAAACGATTTTGGATGTTGAGGAGGCTCCAGTAGATACTTTGCGATTGTTTGAGAATTTGTATTTGCGCGGGGATGCACAATTTCATTTATATGAAGCTGAGGGCGCATTAACGTCGTTCACGTATGCCAGGATGATCGCTCCCAATCAGACCTATTACAATCAGCTTACCGCACGGATCGATTTTATCAATTGGGATGATGGCAATATCCGCGCATCCGAAAAATATAACGAGGCAAAAGGGCTTTACAATAATAAAAAGTATAATGAGGCGGAGTTAGCCTATTTAGAACTATTGGGAATGGTTACCTCGGAACGAGCCACTAATGAAGCGAATTTGGCGCTGACCAGAATGCAATTCTATCAGATGAATAAGAAAGAGGAAGCCATTGAGCGATTATGGAATTTGGTGCGCAATTATCCTTTAGATCCTGCTACTGGCAAGCCGATCAATAAAGATTATGAAGAACTCTGGCGCGAATATTCACAAATGTGCGTGTTCATGGGGGTCAAATACTATAATACTGATAAACGAACATCGTTTACTTACTTTTTGAAAGCTTCACAAATCGAAGGGCCATTACGAGGACAAGCGCTATTGAACCTGGCTCGCGCTTCGATCCAAAATCCCCAGATCTGTTTGAATTATTGTTTGCGCGCCTTGGATTTTGAGGATCGACTTGATCCAGAAGAAAAAAGATATCTCTATCAAACAATTTATCAGGCATATCTCCAGCAAGGAGATTTCGATCACGCTTTGATCTGGTTCAAAAACTTTCATGATCTCGCATCTTAGCCGAGTTGGATAAAAGGAAGAATAGCATGATGAAAAAAATTGTGGTAATCGTAGCAGTGGTTTGGTTGGCAGGGTTACGATGCGCGGTGCAGCAGCCGGTTGTTGAAGCGCCGAAAGTTAGCCCCAAAATTCCAGTTGGAGTTGACGCTCGGGTTGCTCAGATTGCCGACTCGATTTTTTCGCAAGTGGCCGTTGATTATGAGATGTCCAATCTGGCGTTTGGGAAGTATGATGAGGCGCAACAGATCGAAGAATTGGCCGATTCGCTTTGGCAGTTTGGTCAGGCTTCGCTCCTTACCAAGCTTGATTCTCTGACAGTTTTGCGATGTATTTCGCAAGCCGAACCGTATTTAGAGCGTCATGTTGAAGATTATCATCGGATCAGAAGGCTTATGAAAAATTTTGGTCGGATTGATCGGGAGGTGAGGATTGAGGTAAGCAAACAATTAATGATGCTTGCGATGGAAGACTTTGAGAGCGCGATCCGTTACGATCGATTCTATGTGCCTTATCACCAGCAATACTGCAAGTTACTTCAAAAAATGGCCGAGCGTTTGGGCGATAAGAGTTATCTGAATCTCGCGGCTGAACAGATGGAACGTGTTGTGTTTTTTGTCAAGGGCCAGCATATCCTCTATGCAAATCTCGCTGAAATTTACTTCAAATTAGGGGATTGGAACAACGCTTTTAAAAATTTTGAGGCGGCAAGGAATACGTTGATTCGATCAGCAATTTTTTCACTCCCCAATCCGCGACCTTACTTTTCCCGACTGAACGAAGTCCCAGTCGATACACATCGAGTGGTCACATATCTCAATTGGCAAGCTGTATGTAAAACGAGATTATATGAAGCTCAGCCGGCGCTGGCCTTATATCGACAGGCACAGCGGATGACCTCTAATATTGAATTGAAGCGGAACTTTCAAGAGCGCATTGATTGGATTTTGTGGGATGATGGCAATATTCGGGCATCTGAGATCAAGGAGAAGGGTGATAGTCTCAGGATCGTTGCAAAAGATTACCTTGATGCCAAGAAGATTTATCTTGAGTCGTTATTGCCAATCCTGTGGACGAAACGTACCAAAGACGAGATTAATTGGCGCATCGCGTTGCTCGATTTTGTGCAGCTCGGCAATAAAGCAGAGGGGGTTCAACGGTTATATTCTGTGATCAAATATTCTCCAGTCGATTCACTGACAGGCGCACCGCTCGACTCGAATTATGTCCGATATTTCAATGATTACGGCAATATGTGTTTTAACCTTGGAAATGAGTATTATGAGAAGGATAAATTGATCGCCTATATCTACTTTCAACAAGCCGCAGCGACCAATTATAAGGAACGCGGCAAGGCATTTTTGCGCCTGGCCCAACTCTCTGAATTCGATCCCAAAGAGACGATCGATTTATGTCAGAAGACAATTCGATATGAAAATGAATTAGATAAGGATGAAAAGATCATCCTCTACAAGGTAATGCATAATGCTTACCGAAAATTAGGGGATTTTAAGAACGCCCAATTTTGGTTCAATAAATTTAATGGATTTTAGATTGTTCATGATTTGCATGATTAACGGAGCAAAAATGCAATTGAATCGAATTGTGATTTGGTCATTTTTACTCGGATCCTTGTTTAGCTGCGCGACCAGGCAAAAGATATCCGAAATACAAATTGCCACATTCGATAAGCATGAGTTCATCATTCCTGCTGGAGTTGACACGGCGGTGGCGATTCGTTCCAAAATCAAGGCAGAGCGTTTATTTGTTGAGACAAAAAGAGAAAAACAGGCTGATAGCCTGAATAAATATTTCAATGAATATCGAAAGATAACCGAGGAACTTTATAGCTTGCTTGAAAACAAGAAACAGGAGTTCAGAAGAATCCGGGATGAGTTTAGAGAAATTTCTTTAGGTATAGATGGTCATAATAATTTGTCGTTGCAAGAGCGACGAAAATATGAGAAGATGTTTGAGCAAATCGCTGAAGATTCGTTGACGATTTCCATTGTTACCAGCTTGCTCGATTATTATCTGAATTATTGTTCCGAAAATTTCGAGCGCGCTTTTCAATTAAATCCATTCGATCTGAATGTATTGCTTAGCAAATCGATTTGCGATTGGGATCGAGGACTGATATTCTCAGATACTGCAGCCCATCGTCGGGCAATCAGAACATTATTCAATATATTGGAGCATAATAAAGGAGCAGCTCCGATTTATTTTGAGATCGGAAAAAATTATTCAAGGTTGAATAATTGGAAGAAAGCTTATGAATACCTTTCCAGAGCGAATCAGATCTATCTGATTACTGCATATTTTGATAATCCAAAACCAGATACCTTGGAGAATTTAAAACGGGCCAAAATCCCATTCCACGTTAATCCTAACGAATATTTTCCGTACTTGCGCGAAAAAGGTTGGGCTGAAATTAAGGTCTACGAAGCAGATTCCGCTTTATCCACTTTGGGCAAAGCGATGATCATTGCGCCCAGCAAACAGGACTCTTTAGAAATTGCCAAGTGGGTCAAAGAGATGATCCTTTGGGACGATAAGAACATTTATGCGGCAGAACAGCGATTCATTATATTGGATTCGTTAGCCCGAGGGAATTTCAAATGGGCGAAGAGCGCCATGCTGCGATTGTTGCCACAATTGAAGACAAACAAAGCGCGCGATCATATTACCTGGCAATTGGCGCGAATTGAAATGAGCAATCTCAACGAGCCAGAAGTTGCAGCAGATCGGTTATACAATTTGGTCATGAATGCAGACACGAGTCGCGTCAAACGCAGCATCGCTGTGCCGCCGGCGGATTCCATGTATAAGGTTTATTTCAAAGATTGCGGAGCTTTATTGCTTCATTTGGGCAATAAATATCGGGATGAAGGCTTCCATGAGAAAGCAAAACAATTTTTTGTGAAGGATACGACCTTTGATTGGCCTGGCAGGGGCAAGGTGTTTTTGCCATTGGCTCAATTGGTGGCGCTGGATATCCCAGAAAACTTGCCCCCTGTGGAACGTTTGCGAATGCTGAATGACAAAAGGCTTGCGCTTTTGACTCGAGCCAAGGATTTCATTGCAAGCTTTAATGAAACGGAGATCGACCATCTGTTTCGATCCCTCAGCATGATTTACCAACAGCAGCGCGACCAGATGATGTTGCAACGGAATTTTCGCGAGTGGAATGAGATCAAAGCCCGAATGAAAAAGGGGGCCAGCCAATGATATCTTTTATAATCGGTCTAAATCAATTCTGGTATGCGCGATCTGCTTGTTTTGAAATCTAGCGTGATTCGTAAAAAAATGACAGAGGTGTTAACCCATGAGATCAGCACGATTGATAATTTCCGCGGTTTTAGCGACAATGATAGTTTTGATTACTCAGGATAGGCTTATTTCGCAAGAGACCTTCAAATGGGACAAAGAGCTTGTGCAGAAAGTAGAAATTCGAGATAGGAAAATTATAGATAAACTGCTAATGGAATTGTTCATTCCCGAATCGAACGTTGAATTTATCGAGATATTTGACGTTGATGCCAATGGAGCCGCGGAAGGAGATCTTCTAAAGACGCATCCAGCGCGCAATGTCTATTCGCTTTACATGCTCTCGAAGGAGAGCCGAGATATCTTAAGAGGGATCCCTTTGCCTCCAAACTTCGAAGATATCGGAACGATCAAAAATCTCGTGAATCCTGAAACCCCAAGCGAACGAATTCTATTTATCCTGGCGCAGACGATCAAAGAACTGTATAGCCAAGACAAGCCATTGAAGCTATATTTTGAACAAAACGAGGATGGCACCTATCGATTTGAATTTTTCGGTTTTGTTGCAGAAGATTTAAAGGATAAGGAGCTCGAACTGGGAAAGGGGCAGACAAAGAAAATCCATGACCTTTTGAAGGCGCTATATCAAGAATTCAACAAAGAATTTGTGGACTGGCAGCCAACAGTCATTCAAGTGATTCAAACCGAACGGGACACTATTTACCTACCTGAGAGGCCGACAAAGAAGAAAAGGTAATCACTCCGCTCGATCCGATAACATATTTGTAGTTTGCTCAGCAACGTTTCCCATCAAAAATTTGAAGATCCCGAAGGCATCCTAATCAACCAAGATGTGCATAAGCGAATACAAAGACTTGTGCACTTTTTGAGTTGCCTCAAGGGGGCTTACCTGTTTAAAAAATGTAACCATGAACCTAAAGGTAACGCCCAAAAAATCAATCAACTGTTGCTTTGGAATATTTTAGAAAAATAACTTGCATTTGTAAATTTATTTCTGTAAACTATCCCATACCTAAAAAGAGAGGCCCAAACAATCCCCTAATCAATTCCCGAACCAAAATTATGTGATGTGAATTTATCTGGTGAGGAGTGTCACCTCGTCCTCAGCTTCATCAATTAGTTGATTCAATTTGAACCATCGAACACGCAACCAGGGGACTGCATCATGGGAGCTTTAAAGAAGTTATTCAGCCAGGCGTTCTTGACCGTTGTTTGTGCTGTTTTGGTATTAGATTTGGTCAATGCTTCGGAAAATTTGGGATTACAAACTTATCCCATCCCTCGAACCGATAATCGTCCTGGTCCGAGAAGTGACCGCGAAGTGATAGAGGACACCATCCGCGAGATCAACCGAATGGCTTTGAGCGATACCTTATGGCACCGATGGCGTGCGATGCAAGATTCGCAACTTGTCATCGCAAAGGTGGATACCATAAATGCCTCCAAAAATTTTGCCAAAGGTGTAAGTCTTGCCAGAGAGGGTTTCAATTTGCTTAATGATTTGAATCACTCACAACAAGATTCTCTGTCAGTTCAAAAAATAAAAGTTAGGGCGATCCTGCTTTTTGAAAGAGCACGAACGTATTTTGAAACATCGTTTAAATTTAATCCCTTTGATATTCGAACTCAAAATTATTTGATCTGGATCTATCAAAATTTAGCTGAGCTTCATAGTAATTGCAACAACATGATCCGCTCCATTACAATGATAGAATATTTGACCTATATTCTGCACGATGATCCAAAAATTTATCATAAGCTGGCTGAAAAGTATTTCACTATCGGTAATTGGGATAAGGCGCTGTCGAATAGTGTCGCCTCGATCAATCTGATGTTGGAAGATGAACCTAATATTGATAAACGGGACCTTTTTGACTGTTATTGCTTAAGGGGCAACGCCCAACTTCAATTAAATAGGGCAACTGATGCGCTGTTGTCATTTAGCTATGCGATGATTATTGCGCCGACAGAGCAAGATGCGGATGAAACGCAAAAGATGATCGATTGGATCAATTGGGATAGTTGCAATGTAGATGCGTCGCGAAAATGGGATTCCCTAAATGCGAAATTCAATACCATGAACGGCGATTATTCTTCTATTCATCAGGGATATCTCGATCTTTTGAGTAAAGTAAAGACCCGTCGCGCCCAAAATGACGTAAATTGGCGCATCGCCCAGTTGGAGTTTAAATTTCTGAATCAGCGCGAACAAGCGCTACAACGGATGTTCGATATCGTTAAACAAGTCCCACTGGATACCACCCGAAAAGCCTTGAACAAACCTGATCAGAACTATTTGAATGACTATGGCTCGATGTGCTATCTCATGGCGATCGATTTTCTTCGGCAGCACCAACACCACAAAGCATTGATTTATTTGTTTCAATCAGTGGGATTTTGGTGGAATCAGGTTGGCAAAAGCTATTATCAATTAGCACGGCTGTCGGAATATGATAATCAAGCGGTCATTAACTATGCCCAAGAAGCACTAATTTATGAAGAGCACTTGACCAAAGAGGAACGGAAGAATCTCTATTACTTGTTGTATTCGGCCTATAAGCGGCAGGGATTGTTTGAAGAGGCAAAAATGTGGTTTGATAAGATGAATGCTGAAACAGCGGATTAACGATGCAGATCAAACTTGTCCAAATTTTCATTTTGACACTTATTATTGCTGGCTGTGCCAGCCAAAAACGAATAGTTCCATCACCGCAAAGTGGATCGACGCGAGAAATTATCCATAGCTATCCTGGCACTGATAGTTCAGTGGTAAAAAAGGCGATTGATTACTCAAAAAAAGTCGGAGTGGATTTTGAGAGACAAAACCAAGCAAAGCAATTGCTGGATAGAGGGCTGCGTACTTTTGCTGCAGCAGAGTCTTTGCAGAGCTGCATCCAAAATCCATCACCAAACGAGAGGACGTTCTTTCAAATTTATGAGAACTGGATCAACCAGGCCCTGAGCAAGGAGGGACCATTAAAACTGCGTGAGGAATATAAGCCTCATCGTTTGCAGCAGATCGTTTTAACAGTGCTCGATTCTGCCAGCCAGATCACCTATCGAGGCAAGTTGCTTGATCCATTCAACCTGGAAATCCGAGGCTTGCTGATAAAAATTTATATGAAACAGGGTGAGCTCACTCATGGTCACGAGTATTATACCCATGCTATCGAGGAATTAAAACGATTGCTTCTAATTGATAAAAGCAACCCTTATATCTACGAAAAATTAGGTGAATGCTATTTTGCTTTGAATGATTGGGCGAATTCATATCAATGTTTTCATGAAGCTGAGCGTGTATTAAATTCAGTCAAACTATTTGAATTACCATCCACTGGAGCATTGGATACAACGCGCCTAGTATACTACCTGCATCGGCAAGGTGAGGCAAAGATGCGATCATATGATTCCAATGGCGCTATTGCAGTGCTCAGTCGAGCGATGCAGTTGACCAATTCGCACGAGACCAAACGGCAATTGCAGCTTATATTGGACTGGATCAATTGGGATGATGGAAATATTCGTGCCTCAGAAATCAGAGACCAAATTAGGCGTCTGGAAGCTGACAATCGCTTCAGGGAGGCGCGGGCTCAATACCTTGACTTATTGAAGTTGCTTCGCTCTGACCGAGCGAAAAATGAAATTAATTGGAAAATTGCCTCCATTGAATACAATGTTTTGGGTCGGAAGAATGAAGCGTTAGCTCGGCTCTTCCTGGTTATTCAATCGATTCACAAGAACCCGGTAAAAGAAAAGCTCCACGAAATCTATTTGAAAGATTACGCTGCGATGTGCTATTCGGTTGGAATAGATTATTTAAACCGACATGAATTTCGATTAGCTTATATTTATTTCAACCAGTCCTCGCAGATTGAATGGGATCATCAAGGCGATTGTTTTTATCAATTAGCCCACCTCTCGCGCGATCATCCTGCTGAAGCGATTCGACTAAGTCTACGCGCGTTGGATTTCATGAGCCAGCTATCTCAGGCGAAAATCAGATCATTGTACCAGCTTTTAGCAATTTCATATAAACGAATGGGGGAGTTTGATAATGCCAATAAATATTTCCAAGATTGGGTGAACCTGAAAAATATTACTAAGAACGAATTATGAAAGCGATCATCCAACATTGGTCTTCAATATTGATTTCTCTGCTATGTGCGATGACCCTCGGTTCTTGTCGGAGCACGAACGTCAATCTGAGCGTTTTTGTCAGGACCCCTGATCATCCTCAAGGCGTGGATAGCCTCACTGTCGCGCGTTCTGATTCAATTATCAAATTTCTATTTGTCGATTATCAAAGCAGTCAAAAGTCCGAAAGGTTGCTAAACAGCTCTTTGGAAGCCCTCGAACGAGCAGACTCGTTGTACCAGCGATTTAAAAGAATGCAACCAGATACTATTGCCTGCGAAATGGATGCATCGGCAGATAGCGGTTCCAATGATAGGAAGGAGAACATGCTTAAGCAAATTAGAAACGAATTACAATTTGCTGAAGGCAATCTTTTGCAATCCACACGACTAAATCCTTTCTCATTGGCTTCCAAGGAGGCGTTAGCGCATACCTATATTTTATGGGCTGATGTTGAAAAATCAAACCTTCAATTAGAAAGAGCGATTGCTGTATTCGAAGAAATCCTCAAGCTCGAAAAAGGTGAGCATTATATTTTTGCGAAATTGGCCGAATGCCATTTTCGACTCAAGAATTGGCAAAACGCCTTGGACAATTACGTCATGGCTGAGAGAATCTTGCTCGCCACTAATTTTGTCATTGATAGTGTGTTACATGAGCTGCCTGAGACCGATTCCATGAAATATGAACTCCATTTTGACTACCTTTATTCTCAGGCAGTATGCTTAGCGCGTATGTACAAGGCTACGGAAGCATTGGCAATGTTGAAGAAGGCAAAAGAAAAGGCAGTCTCCGGGGAGAAGAGGAAGTTAGCCGAACAGTATGAGGACTGGCTGACCTGGGATAATGGTAATATCAGAGCTGCTGAGGAAAAAAATAATATCTTAGAGCTGATCCAAAAAAAGAAGTATGAAGACGCAGTTGTACGGTTTGAGAAACTGAAAAACGAATTAAAAGATCCCACCGCTATTGATGAAATTGAATGGCGCATTGCACAGTTGGAATTTAAATTTCTTGATCGAAAACAAGAAGCTTGTGAACGAATGTTGAGAGTGGTGAAGAATTATCGCTTACCGACCGCTTCTCCTGATGTCCAGGCAGCCTATAGCACTTATATTGAAGATTGCGGTGTCATGCATTACCATCTGGGGATGGAATTTATTCAATCTTCTGATTACAAGCAGGCTCAGAAATACCTAGAGCAAGGCGCAAGACTCGATTGGTCAGGAAACTATAAATGTGATCTCGAATTGGCCAAGCTAAACAGGCATGATCCAAAACTCACTCTGGAAATTATTGATCGTGTATTACAACAACCCCCGAGGTTGTTGAGAGATGAGATGTTGACTGCGTTAGAGATTAAATTGAGCGCACTGAGAAAAATGGGACCTGGATACCTTGCGGAAGCGGCCATTATCTATAAGCAGATTAGGGAATTGCAAAATCAGCAATAATGTCCTCCTTTGACCATTTATGCAAATTTCCCCACTGAAACACTTTCCAAAAATTGATGAACTTTTTGTCTGTTGTGACGTCTAAAATAATGGCTGAAATAATAATGGATGTTTAGCCAAAAATTAAATCACTGCTGCCGATCAATTTTTAAGCAAAAGAGGTGTGCAGATGACACGGACAATGAAATCGATGCTTTTGACCACTGGTTTTTTGGTCATGGTTTGTTTAATTTTCTCGGGTTGCTATACTCAGCTTTCACGTCCGAGAGTCGCCACAACGGATGATTATCAGCAGCCGTCTGAGGGGGAAAAGGATGAGTATTATCAGGATGAAGGTACATCCTCAAATGAAACCCGAGATGTTTACATTTACAACTACTATCCGTTCTACGGATATACTTTTTATGATCCCTGGTACTGGACCTATTATCCCCACCGTTGGGTTTACCTCGGGCCGTACCCCGATTACTGGTGGAACCCCTATGGTCCTTGGTGGACGCCAGGTTGGTATATAGGGATCTATCACTACAATTATTGGGGCTGGGGGCATTATCGATACTATGATTCCTATTATTGGTTTGGTGGAGGGTGGAGTTCTTATAAACCGCGACATTATGCGAAACGGCCTTTTGAGCGACGCAGCTTTGGCGCTATAGGTCGCAGCGATCAATCTTCTGATTCGCGAACTTCGCTGGCTAAGCCCGCGACAGAAACTCGGATTGAGCGACCACGGCAAAGCTTTGGTATTCCATCACGAGAAGATCGCACAACCATTCCAGCGCCAAGTCGAGTGCCCCGACCCAAAAATGATGTTGATCAGCAAAGAAGCCGAGAGAAGATCAGAGCAAATGAAACCGTCGACGATGGCAAAACTACTCCATCGTCTCAGTCACAACCAAAAATTCGCCAACCTCGAGTGACAGATCAGCCACCACGCGTGCCGCGATCAGAGCCAAAACCCAATATTGAACGGGCACCGAGAACTACGCCGAAGTCACCCGATAATAGCACCTCGCAACCTAAACGCTCTTCCCGCTCATCTGGCCAGAAATCGAATTATATCTCGCGTCCTAATCAATCTGGAAGTCCGCATATTTATAAACCCGCAGCACCTACTTATACGCCGCGAGGCAGCTCGAGCAGCGGATATAGTTCCCCACGATCGACGCCACCAAGCACGTCGAGCTCTGGTTCTAATACCAGCAGTAGGAGCAGCAGCTCTGGTTCTGGTCCATCCCGAACCTCGAGAAAATAAAAGTGAATCTTCTATGGAGTCATGAAATGAAAAATCGGATATTCGTAATTATTTCGTTGCTGATATTAGTCGCTGCGCCCAAAAATTACGCCCAAACTGAAGCTTTTTTTCTTGGGGATGCTTCTGGTGTTGGTGGTCGGGCACTTTCTATGGGAAGTGCCTATTTGGCCATTTCGGATGATTATTCGGCGACATTATGGAATCCCGCTGGTTTGACCCAATTGCGCCGTATGGAGTTGTTCACTTCCTTATCGCATCTCAAATTTTCGAATCAAGCCAGCTTCGCTGGGATCTCTAATACCGATCGAACCACTAAAACAAAATTGAACTCTATTGGATTTGCTTTCCCAATTCCAACTTATCAAGGAAGCCTTGTATTTGCTATCGGCTACAATCAAGTGAGAAGTTTCGACGCAGGCTTTTCGTTTGTTCAGAGGGTCGATAGCTTAGGGGTGCGGCAAAACTACACTGAATTGGAAGAAGGCGGACTGAACAATTGGGTTTTTGCTGGTGCCATCGAAGTCACTCGGAACCTTTCTCTTGGCGCAGCGGTGAATTTGTGGCGCGGCAAAGACGATTACCTCTACAACTATTTCGAAAAAGACGAGGACAATTTATATACCTTTGATGAATATAACTATGTCCAGCAAATCATTACAAAGCATCAAGCGGTCAATTTTAAGCTTGCAGCATTATACAAAATGACCAGTTTCCTGCGATTTGGCGCTACCATTGCCACACCAGTTTCATTGGATTCCAAAGAGCAATGGAAACAATCGGTGAAACAGACTGGCGATTCAGATTATCCAGATGAGAATTTCCAGGATGGTGACGATGGCGCTTGGGACTACGGTTTGCGATCCCCGTTTGTGTTTGCAGCCGGTGCAGCGTTTACCCTTTTGCCCAATATCGTTCTATCTGCTGATGTCGAATATAACGATTGGTCGCAAACCCGATATACTTCCGAGCCTCCAGTGGGAGATCAATTTCATAAGAACCTCGATTTCAAGAAGGACTTTCGGGCAACTACAACTTATCGCCTCGGTGGCGAGTTTACGATTCCACTGATCGACACCCAGCTTCGTGCTGGATTAATTCGGCAGCCTTCACCTTTGGTAAATGCTTCTCCCAAAGCCGATCGAAATTATCTCACCGCTGGGGCTGGAATATTGCTAGATAAACAGGTCAAGATCGATTTTGCCTGGGTCCGTGGTTGGTGGCAACGGGAGGATTCCTATTTCTCTCCTGAGCTACCAGCGGTGGATGAAAAGATCAGTTTCGATAAATTTTTCGCCACGATGTCGATTCGATTCTGATTAGTTTTTCCTTAAGCGAAAACGGTTTTCAGCTTCAGGGAGAATGGTTTTCCTTCAGTTTTGAGTGTTCATAGTGAGTTCAAAATCTCACCGCAAAATTCATCTCTGCTACTGCTATTGGTGGCAGAGATTTTTTTTGACCCAAAACATCATGATCCGCTTAGTGAGACAATGCCTTGGAAGATGAAGCAAAAATTGCGCTGGCTATTCATTGTCTTGTTAATTTCTTATCGTCTCGCATCTGGAACGGATGGAGACAAAATTAGCCTGGCTGAACAATATTACCAACAAGCTTTAGTTTCGTTCAATCAGGGCAACGAAGCGCAGGCTATTACCCAGTTGAAAACCGCGATAAAGCTCTGCCCCAAATTCGCTAAAGCCCACAACCAGCTCGCCTTAATTTATATGAACAAAGGAACTGTTGAAGGCCGATTCAAGGCAACCACAGAGCTTGAGCAAGCGATAAAATTGGAACCGGGAAACATCGAATTTCGGTTGAACGAAGCCTTGTTGAATCTCAAAAAAGGTTTTTCAGGAATTGCGGCTAAAAACTTCGAGCGAATTCTCGAATTGGACCCCCGCAATTACATGGCTTATTATCACCTCGCTCAGATTAAAGAAGCGGAAGCGTTGCGATACAAAAATATGATCAGCGTGGACGAAGCAAGCAATGTGATAATTCCAATGAGCTCGTTTGCAGAGCGCGCCAAAGAGCTGGCAATTCATTATTACCAAAAGGCAATCTCCATTCAACCCAAAAGTCCCGAGCCCTACTACAGATTAGCTATGCTTTATTTTGAATTTCAAGACTATTTTCGAATGATCGAATTATTAGAGAGCGCTATTCGAATCATCCCAGATAATAAGAATTGCTTTCTGTTTCTTGGCTTTGCACATCAAACAGTTAAAAATTATCACCAGGCAGCACAGGCCTATCAAAAGGCTCGATCGCTCATGTCTCCTGACGAACTCGAGTTGTTACAGGCAGTTGAGTCTGTCTTACCACTCAGACAACGACGCCAATATCTCACCATGTCTGCTGAGGAACAAGCACAATTTCGGCGATCATACTGGGTTAGCCAGGACCCATTCTTTTTAACCGAATTCAATGAACGCCAGATGGAGCACTTGAGACGCATGGCTTATGCCAACTTACGATTTTCAAATCCGGATGCACACCTTGAAGGTTGGCAAACTGATCAGGGTAAGGTACTCATTCGCTATGGTTTCCCTCTCACAATATATCGAACCCGACCGTTTATTGGCTCAACCAGCAACATCGGCATGAATCCATTGCATCATTCCAGAGAGATATGGACATATCCTGGATTTGATTTTATTTTTGAGGACCGATTTTTGTCCGATCATTACGCTTTTGCTTGGGGATATGGGCAGAATGAAGATGATAAAATCAAATTTGAACGGTTGATTGCGAAGATGCCGGAGCTATATGAATTCGTTCCCGATACCGAACGACTGGATGTGCGTTTGGATCCAGTGGCTTTTTGGGGCGCAGGTGAGAAAACGGAGCTAGAATTATGCTTTGCGCTCCCGATTCAACCGTTGCGCCCTGTGGCCAATCGGTTCAAACTCCGACATGGTGTGTTTCTTTTTGATGATCAATGGAACCCTGTGCTCCAAAACCGGCGCGAATTGTCATTTCAACCAGATGAAATCCGACAGATTGCTGGAAAGCTTTGGTACGGAGATCATGAAACCTTAGTTGTGCAACCTGGAAATTACGTCCTCGCGTTTGAATTTGAGGATGTGCACTCAGGACGTCTCTCTCAAATTCGTCGCCAATTAAAAGTGGAGCATTTTTCGTCGCAGCGATTTCAGATGAGCGAAATTTTATTTGCCAGCGAGATAAAGGGGCCATCTTCGATTCAGCATCTTCATCGATCCGATTTTCAGATCCTCCCGAACCCGATGAGGATATATAGATCGGATGAGCCGCTTGCCATTTATTACGAACTATATCATCTCCAACAAGATCAAAATGGCGAGATGCGGTTTCGAGTCGAATATCGGATAAGTCCGCATCATGCTGGCGAAGGCATCGCGGGCCGAATTTTATCTGGTTTGGGGCTTAAAAGGCCGTTAAGCCATGTGGCTTCGATGTATGAATATTCAGGGAATGAACCAAATGAACGACAGCACCTGACAATTGTAGTGCCGAATCAACTCAAAGGAACGCTGAAGCTAACGCTCATCGCGACCGATTTAATCACAGGCGATTCGGTGCAGCGCGAAGGAGTTTTTTGGAAAATTGAATGAATGAGGATCAAATGCGGAGACTGTTAATCACGGGCGCGACTGGTTTTGTTGGCGAGCATTTGTTGCAATGCGCTCGAGCGAAATATGAAGTACATGGATTATACCATCAATCCCATTTCGTGGGGGATGAAATATTCGCGCATCAATTCGATCTAGCGAATGTCAACAAAATAAAGCCGCTTCTGGATGAGATTGCCCCCGATGCTATCATTCACACTGCTGCCATTGCCAATCCTGACCAATGCGAACGCGACCCAAATCGTGCAGTATTGGTGAATTTGAAGGCGACCGAAGCGATAGCGAGCTGGGCAAGCCAAAATGGCGCTCGACTCATTTTCACCTCCACGGATATGGTTTTCGACGGAACCAAAGGCAATTATAGTGAGACCGATGTGCCAAATCCGATTAGCCATTATTCCCAAACTAAGGCTGCTGCTGAAACTGCTGTGATTGCCAGTCAGGGTAGCTATGTCGTTGCCCGAGTGGCGTTGGTCTATGGAATTGGTATTTCTCGTACCACAAGTTTTTTTCATCAAATGGTTCTGAAATTGACAAATGCAGAAAAAGTGACCTTATTTGATGATCAATTTCGTAGCCCCATTTTGGTTGAAAATTTGGCCGAGGCATTGCTGGAATTGGTCGAGCATCCATTTATCGGCATTCTCCATCTGGGAGGGAGTGAGCGGATCAGCCGTTGGGAATTGGGATGGAGAGCCTGCCAGGCGCTACGCCTGCCAGTTCAATACATTGAAAAAAAGTCCATGTTTGCCATTGCCTTTGCCGCGTTCCGGCCGCAGGATGTCTCGTTGAACGTCAACTTGGCAAAACAAATTTTAAAAGTAAAGCTATTGAATTGTGATGAAGGATTAGCGAAAATTAAAGCGACACACCAGTGGATCGGGAGATAGGTATGGAGAGTCGATTTGAGAATCTTAGATTTTAGATACCCTGAACCGAAAAGTCAATGAAGGACTCATCCGATTTTCAGCAATGAAGCAGCGGGATAATCTAAAAAAGTTGAGAATCATTGACATCACTGCTATTCAAAAGAACAAATCGCTTTGATCGGATGAACCAGACCAGGTGTAAATGACGAAACAGAATTCACTTCAGCTATGAGCTTTAGAACTTCACTCGCTTAAACAGTTTCTTCTCTTGCCCAGTTTTTTTGATTGTCGCATCTAAACCTAACTTCGCACCGCGGCTTTTCTGCCCTTCGATATGGGTGGCAGAAGGATCGAGCGAACTAGACGGCTGATCCGTCATTATGATCAGATCTCGGTCAGCTTGAAACCGCGTGGCGATCGCCCATTCTACATCATGAATATCATAAATGTCAATGTCCTCATCCACCACGACACAATGTTTCAGTGAGCGATGGGCCTGAAAAGCAGCTTCTAATGCTTTTCTACCGTCGTCCGCGCTTTGTTTTTTGATTTGAACCACCGCATGAAGCCACGAACAACCGCCCGAGGTGATGTGCACATCTTGGCAAATGCATACCTGATTGACCCCCTGAAAAATATCCAATTCTTTGGGCATACCCATTAAAATCTTATGCTCGGAACGTCCAGGGACTAGCGCATGATAAACAGGCTGCTCCCGATAGGCGATCCGAGTAATTTCTACCACTGGCTGACGCCGAACGACATCCCATGTGCCAGTGATATCCACAAATGGTCCTTCCTCTGCCATTTGTCCAGTAAAATGGCCCTCTAATACCATTTCACAATTCACAGGCACTTTTATATCAATCGTCTTGCAATTGGCCAATTCAATAGTATCCAATTTGCCAGCTAATTCCATTTCATCGACCTGATAGGGTGGCGAAAAAGAAGCTGCCAGCGAAACAGCAGGTGGAGGGCTAATACAAATCGCTACTGTTGCTTTGCCATTCGTATGCGCCAAAGCTTGAGACATTCCTCGATTTTCCACCACTCGAACACTACCCTGACGCTCGTTGAATACCATCATCCGATGATAGGAGAGATTGCGGCCATATAATGGATCATGCACAATCCACACCGCTGAAGTAATATAGTGCCCTCCATCTCCTGGATAATGAAATAGGATGGGTAATTGACGAAGATCCACGGCGGGGAGCTCGTGATCGCCATAAATCGCTTGGCGATCGATGACCTTTGCTTCATGATGAGTTAATCTCCGAGAGAGCTGCGACAGAAAACCCGCTTTTGGGATTTGAAGGCATTCTGCGAATTGATCACGGGAACAAAAAATATTGCCGGCCACCCGATAACCTGAAACATCGTCAAAAATAACTGGCTTTGGTTCGAGCTCGATGAGTTGATGACTCACTTGAAGATATGGCGAGGCAGGCTCCGTGATGTGATGAAGCGCTCCGAGCTGCTCCTGTCGTGCGAGCCACTGGCGAAAATCCATCATATCTCAATCCTTAATTGGAATTGATCCCCATCGCTGATAAAGGTCGTTGGGGATGTTTAAAAGATCAAGAATTTTGCCTACCAGAAAATCGGTTATGTCGGTTATGGTGTTTGGATGATGATAATAAGCAATCATGAGCGGAAAAATGATAGCCCCAGCTCGTTTCAAGATGAGCATATTTTCCAGATGTGCGATAGAAAGCGGTGTTTCTCGTGGGGCCAAAATGAGCTGCCGACCGGTACGCAATTGATTATCGGCAGCACGAGTGATCAAGTTAGCGGTATAACCATGGGCGATCGCCGATAATGTTTTCATCGAACAGGGGGCGATTATCATGCTTGCCGCTGGATGGGAACTGCTATTGATTGGCGCCGAGGCATCGGATTCGTCGTAGAACTCGATACCTTGAGGCATAGCATAATCGCTGCCTAATTCATGTTCAATCACTCGGATTGCATGGTGGCTCACGATTCCGATCACCGAAATGTCATGATCTCGAAGTTGCTCCATCAGTCGGAGCCCAACAACGACTCCGCTTGCACCTGTCACAGCCACCACGACTGTCTTTTTCTGATCGATCACTTGAGATTTTTTCCAAAGCTGAAATGGTTCGAGTTAAAAGGAGAACCAGCCTAATCCGCTCCGATTAAAAATGCAGATGACGGGCCAATTTTTATACCGTTTCGTTCTGGAATTTATCGCCGATTGATTGCAAATAAGGACTCGGAGTTGAGGCATCACGTCCGCCATATTCGTCCCATATTGGGCAGTCATTATTTCAATTTGGTCGTGAAGCTTCGTACTGCGCCAGCTTTCAGGAGCTCACTCGCGATATTGTTGGCGGTAATTCCGTCCTGAGCAACGGCAACCATGCAGCCACCTTTTCCAGCGCCACAAAGTTTTGCACCTAGTGCCCCCTTTACTTTGGCAGCGTCAATCAGATTCTCCAATTCGGGCGAGGAAACATCGATGCGTTGGAGCAGAATTTGATTTTCATTCATCAATTTTCCAACTCGTTTGACATCGCCTTCTTTTAGCGCTAAAGATCCCTGTCGGGCGATGGTCCCGATCTGGCTAAAAATGTGATCATATTGCTCTGGGTTCTTTGCTCGGGCCTCAGCAACCTGAGCGACAATTTCGCTGGTCTTTTTGCTCACCCCGGTGTCGCCGACAACAAAAAACATGCTTGACGGCGGAATGGCCGCAGGCTCATGATCCTTACGGAACAAGATTGGCTTCTCCAATGAGATAACCGTATTATCGATACCGCTCGGCGTTCCATGATGGATCTTTTCCAACTCGAATGAATATTTGATCAAATCCTTCGGAGAAAGAAATTTCATCATTGCTTTAGTGAGCGCACGAATGATGGCAATGCTTATAGCTGCACTGCTTCCCAGTCCGCGACCGATCGGTATTTTTGACCAAATGGTTAATCTCCAGCCAGATTTGGGCAGCTTCACGATTTTTTCATCGATCAACTCAATGACTTTAATAATAGGAAGGACAGCCTCGGGATAAGGGGCATTGCCCAGCGTTACCTCGATTTTCAAATCTTTGGCTTCGATGACTGGTTTCGTAACAGATGCATCGATCGAAACCGCCGCAGAAGCTCGAACATCCTGAATCGGGATCGCCACGGCTGGCTGACCATATACCACTGCATGTTCACCAAATAGAATAACTTTGGCTGAAGCAGAGCCATGCGTTGAGATCATAATTTTTTCACCTAATGATGGCGTTGGCTGTTAAAATAAATAGCTTGTGCCCCAAAGTCAAACGACTCTCTAAAGACTCACAAGACGATCGAACATTTTTTATCTTTTGCAGGTAAAGCAATTAGACTCTTGCTGAATTTGCACATCAAAAACATTAAAGAAATTCTCTTTAGCTGCGGCAGTGTGTTTTGTTTCAATAGCTAACAATTTTTGGGATGTTTGCGATCACCGTATCACAACAATATCTTGAAATATTTTGGAGAATTCTAAACTGAGATTTCCAGAAAAAAGCTATTTAATTTCACAACTAAATCAAATTACTTCTTTTGTTTTTCTTGCTCTTCTTTTTCACGGATAAGAAGGCTTTTCAAAATTTGTTTCGCCCGATCATAGCGAACGCGGCCTTCATGGGCCATCTGATTGGCCACTTTAATTGCCATTTCACCGATTGCACCCGCAAAAACTGCAACATTTCGGGCGTGCAGCGTCATGTGTCCTTTCTGAATCCCCTCGGTCGCTAAGGTCCAGACGGCGGTGAAATTCTGAAGCAGGCCTGCTGCTGCTGCCAGTTCGGCCAATTGTTTACTGGTTTGGACCTTCATGAGCTTCAGCAAAATTTTGACTCCTGGATGAATCGATGTCACCCCTCCGACGATGCCCAACGCCATGGGAATATCCATCTCGCCGATCAATTTGCCCGAATCATCGCGATAAAATTTGCTGAGTGGTTTATATTTGCCCGAGCGCGCTGCGTAAGCATGAGCACCTGCTTCGCAAGCTCGCCAATCGTTTCCAGTCGCAATCAAAATCGGATCAATTCCATTCATGATCCCTTTATTGTGCGTGGCTGCTCGATACGGATCCGCCTCTGCAAAATGATAGGCTTTTACGATCCGATCGGCTGCCTGCTCGCCCGAGAACCCTGCTCTGGCCAGCGCTTCGACGGCGATTTCCATCCGAACATGAACCATACGGCGATCCGACAAGTTGGAAACGATCTTGCAGATCGCATCCCCTTCGGCCAATTCCGCCAAGATTGGGGCTAAAGTTTCGGCCATGGTGTTAACAACATTTGCCCCCATGGCATCGCGGCAATCTACAATGATATGCACGATCACCATTGGACCGCTGAGTGAATTAATAATTCGGACTTCAATATCCTTCGCTCCGCCGCCGAGCTCAACCAATACTGGATCCTGTTCATTGGCAACCCGTAACAGATCTTCTTTCTTTGCCAAAATTCGCCTTTTGGCCTTTTGAGGATGCTTGACATCGACCAATTGTACCTGACTGAACATGATCGGCTCGGAGGCTTCTGCGGTTATCTTGCCATGATCTCGAACCAACCGCGCTGAATTGCTCAGCGCTGCAATCACCGAGGATTCCTCAACAGCCATCGGCACAATATAATCGCGATCGTTTAATTTGAGATTCACAGCTACGCCCAATGGCAGTCCAAAAACTCCGATAGCGTTTTCCACCATGATATCCGCTAATTCGGGAGTGAGCGTCTCCCTTTTTAGCATCCATTTCTCTTTTGTTGTCAGCGGGTACCATTGTTCCAGCAGGTCCAAACGAAAAGAAAGGTCATGTTTATAGAAACCTGGGAATCTCGAGCTCTTGCCATTCACTGAGATAGCTTTCATATCGGTCAGCTTTTTAGCGTTTTTCTCCATGGCTTCATACCTTTGAATAAAGTGACTGATTGAATTTTCGACTTTTGGATTTTATAAATGCGTAAAGATAAAAAATAAAAATTCAAAATGCAAGAGATAATTAAGACAACGCTATTATATGCCTGGTAATGCCAGTTGAAAAAGCATAGGATTTTCGGCTTTTGGATTCATTAAAAAATCTTTTCGCCTTAGGGAATCAAATCCAACTCTAAATTGTCTAACTAACGAACAAAAAAATTCAGTATAGCTATTGTAAAATTTGTTCGAGAAATAATATTAAAAATTGAAAGGCAACACATCATGAAAAAAATCTTGTATTCAATCGGAATCATCGTTTTGGTCGTGGCAACAGGATTGATCATCTTCAATGCCGTCAGCAGCAAGACCACCAATGGCAAATTCATCTTCGATAAAATCACTCGGGGTGATCTGATCAACACGGTCTCCAGCACGGGGACGATCAATGCAGTGAGCACGGTGGAAGTCGGCACTCAAGTGTCAGGAATTATTGACAAATTATATGTGGATTTTAATGATCAAGTGAAGAAGGGACAACTGTTAGCCGTTCTCGATACCGTGCTGCTAAAAACAGCATTGATGGACGCCCAGGCCAATCTGGAAAAGGCAAAGGCGATGCTGGAACAGGCACAAGCCGATTATAACCGCAATTTGCCCCTATTCGAAAAAGGGTTGATTTCAGAGGCGGAGTTTCTGCCGATTAAAATTCAATTGAAAACCCAAAAGGCAAATCTGACTTCTGCCCAGGCTGCCTTCGAGCGGGCTCAGCGGAATTTGAAATATGCGTTTATTCACTCGCCCATCAATGGGACAGTTATTCAACGGAACGTGGAAGAGGGACAGACGGTGGCCGCCAGCTTCCAAGCGCCGGTGCTATTTATCATCGCTGAAGATCTTTCCAAAATGGAAATTCACGCCCAAGTTGATGAGAGCGACATCGGTATGATCAAGACAGGGCAGCGGGTGACATTTACGGTACAAGCTTACCCTGACAAGACGTTTCATGGTACGGTGCGACAGATTCGCCTACAACCGACGACTATCCAAAATGTGGTTAATTATACGGTCGTAATCGATGCAGCTAATAATGAAAATTTATTATTGCCTGGGATGACCGCCACAGTTGATTTTATTGTTGAGGAAAGAAAGAATGTGCTGCTGGTTCCCAATGCGGCATTGCGGTTTCAGCCGTCGGAACAGATGATGCAGGCATTTTTCAATGAGGCGAAGAAACGATTCGAATCGGCACCTGACTCTGTGAAAAATAAAATGCCCAGAATGGGCGGGCCGAATTCAAGGCAAGCTCGGCCTAAAGATGCGGGCACGGTGTGGTATCTGGATGAAAATAACAAGTTGGTCATGGCCCCGTTCAAGGCGGGCATCACCGACGGCAAATTGACCGAGGTGGTGATGAGCCGTGATCTGAAAGAGGGGATGCAGGTGATCGTTGGTCTGACGGGAGGGAATGAGAAGAAAACCACCAGTTCGACGCAACGGAATTTCGGGCCGCCGAGGCCGTTTTAGGTAATTGGGCAATTAGGTAACTGGCTAATTAGTTCTTGTTGCACAATTATCAAAACAGGATAAATTGTCATGCCTGCGCATGCAGGCATCTCACTCTTTGGTTAACTGAATCATCAGTTAGAAAAGAGATTCCTGCATTCGCAGGAAGGACAACGTTTCTTTTGATTTTCATTTTTGCAACAGAATCTAATTAGGAAATTGGAAAATGAATTCATAGAGAGATAATGCAATAGCCTCCTGCAAAATTAGAATGTTACTGTCATTCCGAACGAAGCGCAGCGGAGTGAGGAATCTATGTTTCTTATGGAATCAACTAACGAGCCAGATTTCTCGCTTCGCTCGGGATGACAAATTTTTCTAATTTGCAAATGTCCATTATTTTGCAGGATTCTATTCCACAGCAAAACCAAGGAAAGAAAAGATGGAAAAAATCATAGAGACAAAACAATTAACCAAGACCTACCAGATGGGCGATGTGGCGGTGCAGGCGCTAAGGGGGATCAATCTGGCGGTGGCGCCTGGCGAGTTTCTGGCCATCATGGGCGCATCAGGTTCGGGCAAATCAACATTGATGAATTTGCTCGGCTGTTTAGATCAACCTACGTCGGGCGATTATTTTCTGGATGGGATTAATGTGAATCAATTGAGCAAAAATGAATACGCCGACATTCGCAATCAGAAGATCGGGTTTGTGTTTCAGGGATTCAATTTGCTGTCCCGCACATCGGCGCTGGAAAATGTGGAGCTGCCGCTGTTTTATGATCGCACCAAGCGAGTCGCCAATCCAAAGAAGGCAGCCATTGAGGCGCTGGAGCGAGTTGGTCTGGGTGATCGGCTCTATCACGAGCCCAATCAACTGTCGGGCGGACAGCAGCAGCGAGTGGCAATCGCCCGAGCGCTGGTAACTCAGCCGTCGCTCATCCTCGCCGATGAGCCGACGGGCAATCTGGACACCAAGACCTCTTATGATATTATGGCGCTATTTCAAGAGCTGAACGAGCAGGGCATCACCATTATTCTTGTTACGCATGAGAAAGATATTTCCGAATATGCCAAGCGGATTGTGACCATGCGGGATGGCCTGATTTTGGACGATAGCGCTATTCAAAACAGGCGGAATGCGAGGGAGGATTTGGTCAATGGGTAATTAGGCGATTGGGTGATTAGGTGGTTTGGCAATTGGGTAATTAGGTAATTAGGCAATTGGGTAATTAGGCGAATGGGCAAACATGCTACTTACGTACATTAGAGCCTGAACGGAAACCAATAAAATTTGTCATTCCGAGCGGAGGCGAGGAATCTGGATATCCGAATAAATTAGAGCATTACCCAGATTCCTCTCCGCCAGTTGGCGGATCGGACTGACAAAACTAGAGTTTTCGTTCAAACGCCAATTACCCTATTACCCAGTTACCTAATTACCCAGTTACCCAATTACCCAATTATGATCGGAAATAATGACAATTGAAAAGGAAACAAGAAATGTTAAGAATATCAAATTTATTGAAAGCCGCTTTCAATAGCATTTTGAAAAACAAGCTGCGCAGTATTTTGACGGCGTTGGGCATTATCATCGGTGTAGCTTCAGTGATCGTGATGATCGCCATCGGCAAAGGAGCCTCGGCACGAATTCAGGCGCAGATCACGTCGCTGGGCACCGATATGTTAATGATTCGCCCCAGCTTCACCGTTAGGGGAGGCGTGAATTTAGGCGCTGGGAGTTTCAATCGCCTCACTTTTGATGATGTAGAGAAAATTAAGGAGCAGGCCACGCTCATCAAAGCGATCTCTCCCATGGTTCGCTCGGGAGGTCAGGTGATCGGTGGTGGGAAAAACTGGAACACTTCGATCTACGGCGTCAGCCCCGATTATCTCTACATCCGCAATTATGAACTCAAATCGGGCGAGATGTTCACCGAGCGGGATGAGCGCTCCAGCAAAAAGGTGGCAGTGCTGGGCAAGACCGTTGCCGAGGAATTATTCGGCGACCAGGACCCTGTTGGCGAACAGATACGGATCAACAAGACACCATTTACCGTGATCGGTGTTTTGAAAGAGAAGGGTCAGAGCGGCATGGGCGGCGACCAGGATGATGTCGTGCTCGCTCCATCTAAAACCGTGCTCTATCGCCTCAAAGGTGGTCAATATATCGACATGATCTATGTGAGCGCTATTTCCAAAGATCAAATTTATGCAGCGCAAACGGAATTGACCACCATCATGCGAGCGGCGCATCGGCTGCAGGAAGGAGAGGATAATGACTTTGACATCCGCAATCAGGCAGATATTATCAGCATGGCTTCCTCAACATCCAAAACGCTGACGATTTTGTTAGGCTCGATTGCGGCGGTGTCGTTGATCGTCGGTGGCATTGGTATCATGAACATCATGCTCGTTTCGGTGACCGAGCGCACCAGGGAAATTGGGATTCGTTTGGCAGTCGGCGCCCGCAGCAGCGACATCCTCACGCAATTTCTGTCCGAGTCGATCGTATTAAGCCTGATCGGCGGCATCATCGGCACACTGCTGGCATTTGTCGTTACTTTTCTGATGCGGAAATTTACAACCTTTACGCCGCAGATTTACCCTGCAACGGTATTGCTGGCGTTTTCGTTCTCAGCCATCGTCGGGGTATTTTTTGGATTCTATCCTGCCAGAAAGGCAGCCATGTTGAACCCGATTGAAGCGTTGAGATATGAATAGAGAAAATTCCAATACACAAAAAACAAATCTCAAATAAATTTCAATTTCAAAATGCCAATGAATCAAACAAACATGAGCAAACCAGGTTTCTACCACAAAGCTGGTTTGTACCGCAAAAGCTCGATGCCACTCTGTTTGAAATTTTGAATTTGAGACTTGAATATTATTTGTGATTTGATTTTTGGGATTTGTTATTTTTTGAATGAGGACAATGAATATGAAATGGAAAATGAATTTTACTTTGATAATAATCTTGTCAATCATCGATCTGGCTGTGGCCCAACAGGCGAGCGAAAAATTGACCTTGGCCGAATGCATCCAGTTGGCATGGAAAAATAATCCTTCACTTCAGCAGAGCGGAATTTCCGTCGAACAGGCGCATCTTTCGACCAGGCAATCTTATTCCAATCTGTTCCCGTCGGTGGGCGTGAGCGCTGGCACTTCGAGCAGCAATAATAACCTGCCTGGTTCTGACTGGCAATCGCAATGGAGCGTCCAGGGATCAGTGGATCAGAGCCTTTATCGGCCAGGGATGTATTCCTTTGTTCAGTTATCGAAAGTGAATGAGAGAATCTCTCAAATTTCCAATGAAGATTTGAAGTCCCAGATTCGGCTGGCGGTGGAAAACTATTATTTCCAGATTTTGACATCGTACGCTTTGATCTCGGTTTACGAAGACAACATTCGCTTGGCCGCCGAGAATCTTGAGAAGATCAGGACGATGTACAAGCTTGGCGCCAAAACTGAATCCGATGTTCTGAAAGCCGAAGTCCAAAAAGGCGATTTCGAAGCGATGTTGCTTTCGGAACTGGAGCGACTGCAAAATTATAAACGATCATTGAATATCACCATGGGACGCTCCCCCAACATCGAATTTGAAGTCGAATATATCGCTGCTCAAGATGTCGACATCCCTGAATTGGAGATGGCCAAAAAACTTTTGCTGGAAAACAATCGGGAGTATCAAGCACTGAAGCAAAGTTTTAAATCACAGGAGATTGCTTTGAGGATTGCCCGAGAGGCGTATCTGCCCTCGCTCTCTGGTTATTACAGCCATTCGAGAAGCGGCCGATGGGCTAATAATGACCCATTGGTTTCCAATCAGGTCGGACTCCGAGCCAGCCTCGATCTTTTCACTGGATTCAATAAAAGCCTAAATGTGCAAAAAGAGCGCTTGAATTTGGAGAAAGCAAAGATTGATCTGGAGGCGAAGGAACGGGAGCTGATGGCCCAATTGACCAATTTGTACACCAGCCTGCAAACCTATAACAATTTGATTAAAATAGATGAGAAAAATGTCGAGTCATCGAAACGAGATCTTGAACTGGTGACGGCCCGCTATGCCGTGGGCGCCAGCACCATTTTGGATCAGATGAATGCCCAGGCCTCCCTGCTGCAATCGCAAAGTAGCTTGGTGAAGGATAAATATTCCAGAAAAATTATCGAATCCCAGATCAAGCAATTGTTAGCACAATTGTAGGACAGGATGGCATCCTGTCCCATAAGGGAGTTGTTGGGTTCTTATGGGACAGGATGACATCCTGTCCCACAAGCCGCAATTAATTTGATGGTCAGGTGTTTAACTATATTGCAAAAGCATCTATCTAAATCCAGGTAAACCCTGGCTAAAAAGCTAATATTCCGACCACAGAATTGGAACAACCACCAAAGCATTGTCCAGATTCTTTTCTGTGGGAGTTCCGATTCTGTGGTCAAAAAAATTTTTATTATTCAAAAAAGTTATTAACCTATCATTCTAATAATTTGAAAGGAACCAGCCATGAGATTCATCGCATTGTTTACAGTAGTAGTTTTGCTAATGAGCGCTTTTGTCGTTACTGCTCAAGAAACCAAGCCCAATTTCTCAGGCGAGTGGAAGCTGAACGCTGCCAAAAGCGATCAGCCCGAAGGTCCTGGCGGCCGACGAGGCCCGTTGGCGCCATCCAAAATGATCGTCGAGCAAAAAGAGAACCAACTGATCGTTGAAGTCTTTCGCAAAAATCGAGAAGGACAGGACGTTACAGACAAGTCCACCTACACGCTGGATGGCAAAAAATGTAAGAACGAGACCAATTGGGGCACCCGAGAGTCCACGGTCAACTGGTCCAAGGATGGAAAAACACTGATTATCCAATCCACCATGAAGATGTCCCGAGGCGACCGGGATTTCACCATGGAATCCACGGAAAAGTGGTCGCTGGATAAAAACGTGCTGACGGTCGAGACCACCCGTTCCACGCCCATTGGGGAACGGACCAGTAAGGCGGTTTATGAGAAGGTTGAAGGGAAGAAATAGCGCTGCGGTTGTTGAAATTTGACTTGGCATTCCAAGACCTAAACGAAATGGAGCCCATTCGGCAGTTAGCGGAAGGACTCCATTTTTTTTCGGGCGGGAATAAAACCTCAAATTCTGCTGTCTAATCATCGAATTACATCATTGTTGGGTTTAGCCTGCAGGTGAAAAACTATATTAATAAAACAAAACATCATAAGTTAATCACGAGAAAGGGAAAAGCAATGAGAAGAAAAATCATTTTTAGTGTCCTAGTTGCCAGCTTGGTGGTTGCAACTGGGCTGTTGGCTCAGCGTCCTGATCGCCTCATGCTTAAGAAACAAGAACGAAAGGCCATGCTTGATCTTACCGATGAGCAAGAAGCCAAGATTCGAGATCTGGAGCTAAAATTAGAAAAGGAAATTATGCCGCTCCGATCTCAAATTCCTGGCATTGAAGCCAATTTGAAACAAGAATTGGTGGCTAAGCAATTCAATCAGACAAGGGTCAAGAACCTGATCGAGCAGAAGGCAAAAATTGAATCGGAAATCGAGCTCAAGCAATTGCTGCATCAGCGGGCCATACGGGATTTGCTGACGCCTGAGCAACAGAAGAAATTTGATCTGCATGCTTTGAGAGGTGGCATGGGACGACACGGCATGCACCCGCTTCCATTGCGACCGCCAATGCCAGGTGGAGAAGTGCCGCAGCCAGAATCGGAAAAATAATCGAGATAAATCCTTCCGACTGTTAAGAAACTTCGGAAGGATTTTTTTATTAAAAACATGGGACTGCTGAGGCCAACAAAAAATATATTGAGCCTCTTTTCCCCACGGATGATGGAACTGATACGAATAAATAATAATTATCAGTATCAGACCAATTACCCCTTGAGAAAAATCCCTTGGGTTGTTTCAATCAGTTGGGAAAAAATTTAGGGGAAAATGGGAATATGAAATCCACATCCTTTGCCGTTATTTTCATGATGGCTTATTTAATTTCATCTTCAAAATCACTGGCGCAACAATATCTGTTCATCAACGAATTCATGGCCGAGAACGATAATTGCTGGATGGATCCAAGCGATCATCAATTCGATGATTGGATTGAAATATACAATGGTGGTTCAAGCCCAATTAATTTGGCAAATTATTTTTTGACGGACACCCCATTTCAACCAACTCGCTGGCCATTTCCCAACATTCCCATTGCACCAGGCGCATTCCTGCTCATCTGGGCGGATGAGGACAGCAACGCCACAGGGCTGCATGCCAATTTTAAATTGAATAAAGCAGGTGAATTCGTGGGGCTTTATTATCAATTGGGAACTGAAAATATTGCCATCGATACCTTGAGTTTTGGTCCACAAACAGCCAATATTTCTTTGGGTCGATTTCCAGATGGCAGCTTCAATTGGCGAATATTTGCTGCTCCCACGCCTGGCGCTCCCAATCGAATTTCACAGGACGATGATGCCAGCGCGATTGTTTTTGACGATAATCGAGTTCATAATTATGAATTGCATTTTTATATCCCAAATTGGTGTGATTCTTTGGCCTATTATTATGAATACGGCCAGCTCTACATGCCTGCCCAACTGATTTATGAAGGCTTTGTATTGGATAGCATTGGAGTCCGCTACAAGGGGAATTCGTCTTACAATGGCTCTCGCCGAACCCTGAAAAAGCCACTGAAATTCAAATTTGATAAATATAAAAAAAGCCAGACCCTGTTTGGCCTCAAGGAATTGAATTTCAGCAACTGCTTCAAAGACCCTAGCTTCATGCGGGAAAAAATTGGCTATGATATCATCGGGCGATATGTCCCAGCACCTCGGGCATGCTATTCCAATATTTATGTCGACGGGCAACTTCTCGGATTTTATGTGCAAGTGGAGCAAGTGGACAAAACCTTCCTCGCCAGGCATTTTGGTAATAATTCGGATAATCTATACAAAGCCACTGACAAAGGCAGCAATTTGGCTTATCTGGGGCCAGATAAGTCCAAATATAAAGCTGGCTTGGAATTGAAAACCAATGAGGATTTGGACGATTGGTCTGGCTTGCTTGTCATGCTCGAAAAGCTGAACAATACTCCAGCTTCGGTTTTTCAGGACACGATGGAAAAATGTCTGAATCTAGATCAGTGCTGCCGCTTGTTAGCGTTTGATATGGTGCTCTCCAATTTTGATAGCTATATAGGCTCGGGACGGAATTTTTATTTGTATGATGATTCGCTCTCAGGCCAATTCCAGATGATCCCCTGGGATTTGAATGAAACCTTTGGCGGCTATATCAACAACTGGAATATTTTCACCGTGGATATCGTGAACGTGCCCAATCTACCCCAGCGGCCGCTGATGCGAAGAATCATCGAAAACGAATTGCTCCGCCAGAATTATCTGTCCTACATCAAAGAGATGATGCTGGGGCCAGCTTCCAATGATTCGGTGGCGCTTATGGCCGATCGGCTTAAAGCGCTGATCGATCCCTACGTGCGGGCGGATAAGAACAAGCTGTATTCCTATCAAAATTTCTTAACCAATATCGAGACCGATGTCATGGTGGAAATGAATATGCCCGTGCCAGGGATCAAATCTTTTTCGAAACGAAGAAATGAAAATCTGAAAAACCAACTTGATAAATATCTTCAAACCGAAGTATTGTCAGAAAATTCTAATAGGTCTTCTTTCGCGCTGCGGCAGAACTATCCAAATCCCTTCAATACCAGCACGATAATTGCCGTTTCATTATCTCGGCCGGCTGAAGTGAAATTGGAGATTTTCGATCTCCTGGGTAAAAAGGTAGCGACGATTTTTGCCGGAAAATTATCTGCTGGTGAGCACAAATTTCAATGGCAAGCGGCAGGGTTGTCCTCCGGCATTTATTCTTGCACCTTACAAAGTGGGTCTGAAAGAAAAGTAATTAAGACACTGCTTTTGAAATAGCTTAGCTTGTAGCATAATCCGTTCATATTTTGTTGATCGTAGATAAGATTCTTATGGTAGCTTTTAAGCATAAACAAGCTTTTTATGAACTAGTAAAAACATGCGAACCAGGTATCGTTGCGATGGGTGAGTCTCCGAGGAAATTTCTTTGATCAAGGAGATTGGGGTTAAAAGTTGCCTCAATAAAAGCGCCTCGTGTTGATCAGTAAACAATCAAATGAATGATTTATGGACATCTTTTAAAGGCGCAATACAACTGTCACTAAAATTGGCATGAGATTTGTCCGAAAACTGAATTGTCATTAAAAAGATATTAGATTGGGACAAGAATGGTTGGATTATCAACATATATTAATCATTTTTTCTCTTGATTTTTGAATCAGTTGGAGAGGTATGATAGTATAATCAATGTTGTTTAAAAATTTTTTATTCCCTTCTAACTAACATTCCCCTAAATCCCCCTTCAAAGAGGGACTTCTTAGCTTCCCCCCTTTGAAGGGGGGCCAGGGGGGATGTAGCAGGTAATTTATTTGATAGTGCTTCATTCAATTGAGGTTTTCCCATGCAAACCCTATTAAACTACGGCTTCGAGCAGATCGAATGGCCCATCGCTTTGATGTCGTTTTTGATGGCATTTTTGCTCTCCAGCCTGATAGCCATCACTTATGAGCGAACCTTTCAGGGACTTTCTTATTCGAGAGGATTGGTGCAAAGTATGGTGTTGGGGAGTCTGGTCTCCTGCTTGTTGATGATCGCCATTGGGGATAATATCGCCCGAGGCATTGGGATCGTCGGTTCTCTTGCGATTATTCGGTTTCGGACCAATCTGCGGGATCCACGGGATCTGGTGTTCTTGTTCGCCTCGCTGGGAGTGGGCGTGGCATCGGGCGTGCAGAGCTATGTGACGGCGGTGATTGGAGCGCTGATGTTTTGCCTGGTCGTGTTCGTGCTGTATATTTCGCCCTTTGGCACTCGCCGCAAACATGATGGGCTGGTGCGCTTTCAAATTCCAACTGGACCGCAAGCAGCTAATGAGGTAACTTCGATCATGCAAAATTATACCAAAAATTTTGTGCTAGTCGCCATGCGGAGCGTGGCTCAGGGACAGGTGGTTGATTACGCCTATCAGGTGAAACTGGCCGATCCTGACGATAATATCGCCCTCATTCAGCAACTGGAACGGATCGATGGGATTCGGGGCATCACCTACACCAATCAAGAAGCGACGGTGGAGGTTTAACAAAACATGATGAAACGAAAACTGTTCCGCCAGACGCACAATTTCAATTGGTATATCATCCTCTGGCTGGCGGCATTGGCAACCGTCTTTTACTTGACTCAGAATTGGTTCATCAACAAAAAATTTATCGGCATTGTGGAGCGCCGTTCACATCCCCTTGGGGTACAGGAGCCTGGGCGGATCAATCAATTGTTGGTCAATATCGGGGATGAGGTCAAAAAAGACCAGATTCTGGCCATTCTGGATATCTCAGATCTGAAAACCACACTGGACCAACTGCAAGAAGAGTTGACCAGCTTCCAGCGGCTAAAACGGGCGCAACGAGATCGCTATTCTATTCAGGTCCATCGGATGGCGTTGCAGTTGGAAAATGAAGCGGCGGATCTGGTGGAGCGGCTGTCCCTCATTCGTTCGAAAAGCACAGAGTTGGCAGGCTTGAATGCCGAGATCGAGCGATTGCAGCAGGCAGAGCAGGCGGGCCTGGGCCATAGCCGTGACCTGGCCGATCTGGTGCTGCAGCGGGATGCGCTGGCAACATATCTCAACGAGTTGAATAAAGAGCTGGCGTTTCAAACTCAAAAATTAGAGAGAACTCGAAAATCCCGCCAGATGCTCAGCGCCGCTGATATCGATAGCATGGCGGAATCGCTGCTCTGGGAGCAAATGGAATACGCCGAATCCCTACGCCGACTGGTTGCAGAGACCGAGCATCGGATCAATCTGCGCTCCGTCATTGCGCCCTGCGATGGCTTTGTAACTGAAATTCTGGCTCGGCCTGGCGATGTGATCGATGCCTTTCTGCCCATTATCACGGTGGAAGAGGCCAGGCCAACGTATCTGGATGTCTATATTCCCGAGCAATCCAACCTGACGCTTCAAGCGGGAATGACGGCGGAAATTTATTCCTCCCGCAGCCGAAAATATAACACAACGGGCGTGGTCACTTTCATCCATCCTGAATTCACCCGAGCCTCGGAGCGGTTGTCGTTTCGAGGGCAAATTTTCTGGGCCCGCAAAGTGCGGGTCGAATTGCCAAAGGATCATCAGTTGCTCCCTGGCGAGGTGGTGAA
>JAPDPQ010000043.1 GCA_034506395.1 candidate division KSB1 bacterium
GAGATTCAGATTCTCACGGGTGGTTTTAGCGCCGAATATGGCCAGGTGCGTTCGGGTTTGATCAATGTGGTCACCAAAGAGGGCGGCGATAAATACTATGGCTCCATCGATGTTCGCTATCGCCCGCCAGAGATCAAACATGTAGGGGCTAATATCTACAGCCGCCAGAACTGGTGGCAAATCGGCCGTTATACATTCTTGGACACGATTCGGGGGCCTGAATATACCAACTGGCGTGGAGCAGTCGTGCCCAGTTGGAAAAATGAATATGGTGAAAACATTGATGCCAATTACGATGGCAAGCCTGATTTCGAGGGCTGGCGTGCTCGCTACCAGTCCTATTTTGTAGGTCCCAATGCGCGCACCAAGGAGATCAACGGGGTGGATAAGACGACTTTGTCGCCAGAAGAGCTGTTGCAGGCTGAAGAATATTTTTTGCGCACCTGGAACTATGAGCGGCCAGATGCTTATATTGAACTCAATTTTGGCGGCCCCGTGCCATTCCTGGGCAAAAAGCTGAGTTTCAATGTTGATGGCTATTATGACCGCCAGAGCTATCCTATCAAAGTCTCCAAAAACTACTTTCTTGATGACGTTGTTAATTTAAAACTCAAATACGAAATCAATCCCAATATGATCCTGCGCTATCGGGGGAGTTATGGGGAATTACAGACGGTTGCGTTTGCCTTTTATGAGGCGGGCCTAGATCCGCGCAACACCTCTTCGGCGTCGAATTATTTCTTGCGTAATCAGGCCCGCAATATGTTCAATTGGGGGAGTCGAACCACAGCCTATTACAAATGGACGGCAAGTAATGGCCTGCGGTTCACTCACGTGATCAATACCAATACCTTCTGGGAGGCAAATTATCAGTACTCTCGGAATACCTATCGGTTGCGCTATGAGATGCCCCTGCGCGATTTGAATAAGCCGGCTTACCATACCACCACCGATTCCACCCCGGTATATTGCAGCGAAGCTCCCTATGGTCGCTATGAATCCTTCAATCCCCCGCCGAATGGAACCTACGTCGATCCCAGCACGGGCAAATCGCATGTCGTTTGGAATCGCCCGCCGGAAATGCCACAAAATTTTGGGTACCAGGCCGAGAACCAGGACAATAGCTGGTATGAGTCGCACAATCTCAAAGCTGATTTCACCAGCCAAATCAATCAATTCAATCAGCTCAAATCCGGGTTCGCGTTGAACTATGAAATCATGCATCTGTACATGGGCAATAGCGATCGGTTTATCAAGGAAATCTGGGGTCGATCCGGTGGCGCCAGTACCGGGTGGAAGCCGACATCACAACATGGCGACTATAGCTATTGGGAGGGGGGTGCTTATCTTCAGGATAAGATTGAATTCGAGGGTATGATCATGAACCTGGGGCTGCGAGCAGATTTTTACAAAGCCAATTCGCCATGGTTCTTGAATATGTGGAATTACTATTATGGCTCCAGCGCCTATCAGTTCGATGCCAATGGAAATCCGGTACAGGGTACTTATTACAGTGTTGCTTACGATAGCTTGCAATTTGCACCCCATAAAAATGGTCCATTTAAGTGGGCGATTGGTCCACGAATTGGCATTTCCCATCCGATCACCGAAAAGGCAAAAATATTTTTTAACTATGGGTACTTTTTCCAGCGTGCCAGCACCCGAGATTTATTGGTGAATGATTGCAATCCCTATTTCCCTCTTAACCGGATGTGCAATCCCAATCTGAAATTTCGGAAAAATATCAATTATGAATTTGGGGTGGAACAGGATGTTGCCAATCTGTTTACCTATCGGATAACCGGCTACTACAAGGATGTTTACAATGAGATTGGCCTGGTGCGCTATCAGCCCACCAGCGCTTTTTATCCGAGCCGGGATACGGATCCTTATGATCGACCTGAAAATAATCTCTATCGCGATATTCGAGGCGTTGAAGTGGAGCTTAAGGGCACATTCTTCCGTTATTTTCAGGGCCGCGCCAATTATAATTATATGCTGACCCGAGCGGGACAGTATGGCTATGACATAATTTATCAGGATCCGTATATCGAAAATCGGCTCAAAAGCCCGGAAGCGGATCAACCAAAACCCCGGCCGATTTTTCGATTGACGCTCATGTTCACCAGTCCTACCGCCGCCAAAGGAAGCTCCATCGGGAAAAAATTGCTGTCGGATTGGGAAATTTCTGGCTATTACCGCTGGGAAGCCGGGGAATGGTTTCGCTGGACTCGTGGCGCCTGGGCTAATAAGTTTCCGGGCAAAGATACCAATGTCCAATGGAAGCCTTATACCAATGGCATAGATTTGCAAATCTACAAAGGCGTTAAAATCGCGGGCGTGAATGCTCGGGCTTATGTCAATATCCAGAACCTGCTGAATTCAAAACAGCTTATTCGACAGGCGCTTGAAGCGCAGGGGACAAGTGCTGGCTTCAGCTTCACCGATTATATGGATTATCTCGAAATCAAAGGCAAATTCGAACCAGGATGGTACGATGATCTGGCAGAGGAGATGTTAATGCGTGCTGGACCTTATTATGCCTATTTCAAGATGCCACGGGCTATTGTTTACGGCCTGGAGCTTTATTTTTAAACCTGATGAGATACAGGAGAATTTCAATGCCTCGACAAATCGCCATTATATATCTGATATCGATTTTACTAATTGGCTCCGTTGGGATCGCTCAAGAGCGTTATACGGTTTGCGGTCGCTATGGTGTAAGCGTAACGGCTACCGGATCGATTGGCGGCTTTTATTGGCCCCGCGATTTTATCTACTGCCAGAACGGCGGCGGCAGCACTTGGGACCTGCTGGTAGAGAATTGGTCCGGACCCAATATCGAAGGATATGCTGTTCCTGGCGATATCCAGATGGGAAGCTGGACCACCATTAAGCAGGTCAAAAAAATTCGCTATCCTTATCCAACCGTTACCGTTACTGGCCAGGATATTACCACTACTGATGTTTATGATGAGATTGATGCGAAACTGCCTAGCGATCAGATGATCGAAACCATTGTCAATTCCTATGTTGGGGTGACGCTGCGGCAGCGGGTTTATGCCTGGAGCCATCCAAAGTATCAGGATCTTGTCATCGTACATTTGCAGCTTATCAACACGGGCAATAGTGATGCGGATGCAGAGATCGAGTGGCCTAATAACAGTTTTTCAGCCCTGTGGTTATTCATGGTTAACGTGTTTAATCCAGGCCTGGGCAGTCATGATGAGCTTTGTGATCGAACCCATACCAAAAATGACCGACAGACTGAATATAGCAGTGTCCAGATTCTCTGCTGGGAAGGGGATGATCCGAATGCTCCAGGGATGCAAGATTTTTCCCGACCCCAAATTTTGCATGCGTCGGTCGGTCGGGATCCACGGGATACCTGGGCCGGCAAGATGGTCAATAATGAGGGCGATCCCAAACCTGAGACTGGCGAGTTCATGTCGCCGATGTATGTCGGCTCGGGCGTGATCCACATCGATAGATCGGCCGCCGACCGCAGCAACGACCTGTCGAAAATCCGCTTGGTTTTGTGGGACACTTATTACTGGTTGTATCACGGTCGCACGGAATCGCGAACGGATCGCTATAACGTTTTTCGCAACGGTTTAGATGACGTGCGATTCTCCACCGACAATGATCCGGATGCGGCTAATCCGCTGACCGATGCGCAACGGGCGCTCAGTTCGTTTGGGCCCTGGGAACTGGCATTTAATGACACCATCAATATTGTCTTTTTCAGTGGGGCTGGCGGGATCAATTCTCATCTGTGTCAGGAAAAAGGAGCGGAGTGGTTACACTGGTGGCAAACCGGAGAAGGATCGTTTGATGACGCTGCCAAAGCCAAGCTTTTGCGCACCGGTCGGGATTCGCTCTTGAATTACTTTGACCTGGCTAAGAAACTATGGGAAAATCAGTTGATCATTCCGGAGGGACAAAATCCCCAGCCGCCGAAAAGTCTGACGGTAGATAATATGGACAGCAATTACATTCGTCTCGAATGGCAACCGTCCTCTACGCCGGCTAACGTGGTCAAGTATAACATCTATTATTCCGAGGGCAGCCGGGATGCTCGATATTCGTTGCTGGATACCGTAGCCGCCAATCCCGCAATTAAAAATTACACCTATTTTTTTCGAAATCCCAAGCCTGGATTTGCCTATTATTTCAATCTCACCGCAGTGGATCACCGGGGAAATGAAAGCAGCCAGTATCTCTGTCAGACCAATCGTCTGGCTGTACACGCAGGCCTGGCAAAAGGATCCGCAATCGATCATGTCCGCATCGTGCCCAATCCATTTGTCATGGATCCCAATGCCATCCAAAACTATCCCGGTGAACGGGATAAGATTATGGTAGCGGGATTGCCAGGACGCTGTAACATCCGTTTTTATACCCTCACTGGAGATCTGGTAGATGAGATCGAGCATCGGGACGAATTTTCAGGTGGGAGAGAATGGCTGACGATCTCCCGGTTCAGGCAATATCTTGCCAGCGGGGTTTACATCTACCATGTGCAAAGCCTAGATGGCAAAGGCGAAAAGACTGGCAAGTTTATCATCATTCGTTAGAATCGAACTATTTGAATTTTATCTTTGATTTCAGCTCGGTTATCAAGGAGCCAATTATGAAGAAATTTATTCTAACTACGACCTTCCTATTTCAACTTGTCACAGCCCTGACATCTACGAATGCCCAAACCAATAAATCCGATAAATTTCCCGAATCTCCAGAATTAAAAAAAGTTGGTCAGGCTGGTTACACCTTCTTAAAAATTGGGGTGGATGCCCGGGCCAGTGGACTGGGGGAAGCATCTGTAACCATGGAGAATGACGCTGCAACGTTGTTCCTTAATCCGGCGGGTATTACTTCGATTGCAAGGAATTCGGTTTTTTTGGGCTATACCACCTGGATCGCCGATGTTCAAAAGACGGCCGCCGCCTTTGCTAGGAATCTTGGGCAATGGGGCCATATTGCCGTCAGCGCGGCATTTATGGATTACAACTCGATAGAAGGAACTGAAATCGATCCCTTTGATCCCATGGGATATCGGGATATTGGCAACATTGGCTTGCAGGAGTATGTCATCGGGCTGACCTATGGTCGGCGCTTTACCGATCGCTTTGGGTTAGGAATCACTGCCAAATATTGCAGCCAGGATTTGCAAGCTAAGAGTTCTAATGTGATCGCCTTTGACGTGGGCACTATTTATGACCTTCGCTGGCACGGCATCAAAATTGGTATGAGCATCCTGCATTTTGCCCGCAATATGAAATACATCGAAGAGACTTATCGTTTGCCACTTACTTTTAACATCGGAGCCACCATTGATGTCCTGTCGGCGGCTAACCTTGAAAACGATCTGCATCAATGGTGCTTTTTCATCGCGGCCAATAATCCGATTGACTATTCGGAACGAGTTCATTTAGGGACAGAATACTGGTACAAAAATATGGTAGCATTGCGCTGTGGTTATAAATTCAATTATGATGAAGAAGGCGTGACTTTCGGTGGTGGCATCCGATACGATGGATTTGATTTGAACTATTCTTATGCCGATTTTGGCCGTTTTTTGGGTTCAGTCAACCGTTTGTCATTGAGTTTTAATTTCTAATTCATAGAAATAGCTGGAAAGGAGGTGATAGCTGCCACTTGAATTATTCAAATCAGCGTTTCTTTTTCATAGCTAATTTAAAAGAATTATTTAAACAATCAAGGAGAAAGCAATATGATGAAGAGGGTACTTGTCACGATCATGGCATTGCTGTTGATCAGTAGTTTTGCGATGAGCCAGGTCGTCAATGACGTAAATGTCGCCCTGAAAAAAACGGCGACAGCGGGAAATTCTAACAGCAGCTATCCTCCAGCAAAAGCCATTGATGGAGATCGGTCAGAAGGGTCGCGTTGGGCAGGCAATATGGCAGATAATTGGTTCGTCGTGAATTTAGGAGCGCCTTACCTGATCGATGCGTTCGATTTGCAGACCTATCGCAACGACAAATACAGCTTTATCGTGGAAGTGTCCGCTGATAGCACCAATTGGGACATGGTGGTGGATCGCTCGGGTACCCCCACCGAAGGGGAACTTCGCTATCCGTACACGACCGACAAACCCAGAATTTGGGTAAACCGGTTCGACCCCAAAACGGCTAAATATGTTCGGATAAAATTCCCGGGTTCTGGCTGGCGCAACGTGGAAGAAATGCGAGTTCTCTATTCCCACGGTCATCACCATGGGCCAGTTTGGATCAATGGATCTGGTCTCTCGGCTACTAAAATTAAAGTTGAATGGGGGCAGATCGAGGCGGTGGATCAATTTACGGTTTACAAATCCGAAGACCGGATCGCTTTTACGGCGGTGGGCACAGTCGCTGGCAGCGTAACTAACCTGGAAGTGACAGATCTCAAAAACAACACGGGCTATTATTTTACTGTGACCGCTGAGAAAGGTGGAGTAGCAGTGGCGGCTGCGGATACGGTTTTATTGAAAACAACCAAGGGCATTACCAACTTCGCTGCTGAGCGCTATTCCACCGAACAAATCCGATTGACCTGGACTAACCTCACGGACGGTCTGGCGCAAGGCATTGTGATCAAAATGGCGCTTGTCGCATCAGCGTCATTAGACAGCATCAAAACGGTTTCAGGGATGGAGGATACGGTCATTATCGGCGGTCTGACTGCTAACACCAGCTACCAATTCCAGGCCATTCCCTTTGATTTATCAGGCCAATGGACTGCCTCGGATATTGCGAAAGCCACGACCTTTCCGCTGCGCCTGCCAATTGAGGGCACTGGCGTACTGGTGGATGAAGATTTTACCGACGGCTCGTTTAGCGATGCTCATCAGTGGAAAATTTCACCAACCATTGGAAAAGTCGGATTCTTTACTCCGAACAATCGGAATTTTGCTTATGGCCTCTCCCGGCAGTTGAGAGACGGGGATGATCACTGGCAGCCGATCACCTGGGGCAATTGGGACGACCGTAATGGCAATGGAGTTGTCGATCCCGGCGAATATCTGCCGCGAAAGTTAAACAAAGCTGAAGATGTGTTGATCTACAAATTCAGGCATTTTTCCGATGTGGCGCAATCGAGCCCCGAATATTTCAAATTGCAGGGAACCATCCTTGGGCCGAAATTGGCAGTAGAAATTGGGGGCTGTCATAACAATAACGATGGCACCTGGGGCGGCCGTCAGGTGAAAGTCAGGGTTAATAATAAAAGCATCTTTGGTTCAGGAAATGAGTGGTTATTCCCCGACAGCTATAATCATGCCAATTTACCCAAAGCACACAATGATAGCACGCTGGGATTGGACTTCGAGAATCTATTCGTCATCCGACCCATTCCAGGCCATAACATCACCAATGTTGAACATTTTGGTCATAACATGTATGGAGATCATATCTCCCTCAGCGATCTGAATTCAGATTCGCTGGCCACCGAAGCGATCATTGAAAAATGTGATTTCATCTTGCAGCGTCCCGGATTAAGCGGGGCGATTATCCGTCCCGGAGTGGCACCGAAAGATGCGCAGGTCGGATTCAAGCATGTGAGCATTGGCATTACCAAATGCACCGATGCGAATCTCGATTACATCACCGATGTGGAAGACTTTTTCATTATGGCCTCCAATTGGGGTCCCCTTGATACATTGTTGGTTCCCACCGGGAATCCCCGCGATCCCTACAAAAAAGTTCTGTTGTACAAAACCCTGTTGCATGGTGATTTCAACAACAACGATGTCGTCGAAGCAACCGATTTCGATGTGTTGAAAAAATTCTGGGGCACAGGAAAGAAGCAGGAGACAGTCCTCTATCGCTATGAAGCGCCGCAGCCGCGGCCGGCCGATCACCGCCTGGTTGCTGAGGTGAATACCAAGAACGGCCTGGTTCGACTGGTCGGCATGGATCAGCTCAAGGTCGTAGGTTATAAGCTTTATTCTAAAGCCGGTGGTTTTCGCTACGGTCCTAAAAACAATTTGCTCAAGGGCCTGAAAACGGTCAGTGCGACCGAAATCAGCGAATGTGACATTAATCCAAAAATTTTCACGGCACCCACCCCACGGGATCAGGCCGAAAAACGAATCCATGAACTGGGTAAAATCTATAATTATGACATCAATCCCAAAGACCTGGTGCTGGTCTGGCAGGATACGCTGGGTGGCAAGACCATGATCGGTGGCGTTAACTACATCGATACGGATTTCGACGGGATGTTCATCGCCAAATCGGATAGCATGAGACCCGATACGACCAATGCTCTGGTATTCGCTTATTATCAGTTTGAAGTTGGTCGTCGAAATCTCTTTTGGAATAAGAACGGTGGTCGGGACATTGGTCAGCAGTTCAAAGTGCCTGGCGTGACGGTATTGGATAAAATCACCATTGCCATTAAACCGGTCTGGTGGGTGCCAGGAACGCTGGAAACATCCAAAGCTGCGGAAGGTGATGGTGCCTTCTTGAAGATCGTGAAATGCGCCACAAAAGATGCGGCCAGCGTAGTGGGAACGGTGGCCACTTATTACGGTAATTTCCCCAGCACCCTGGATACGCTGAAACATCGGTTTATCACCTTCGATTTGCCCGGTGAGGGCATCACGCTGCGGCCTATGGGCGGTGATAGCACCTGGGGCTTTATCGTGGGTTTTGTTAGTCCCAAGGAAGGTCGTGAGGTTTGGCTTTCCATGGTAGAACCGCAGAGCAACCCGAATCAGCTTTATCCTGACTATCCCGATGGAGATAAAATCGATTTCTCCTGGAAGCAAGATCGGGATGTGGATGGCGCTTATAAATATAATCCCTGGGGCTGGCAATGGGCGCATCAATTAACATTCTGGCTGGAAGCGTCCAAAATCGGGGGCACGGCCGTCGAAAATATTGCTGACAGTCAGTTGCCAACCCAATTTGATCTGGCGCAAAACTATCCCAATCCGTTCAACCCCACGACCACGATCACTTTTAGTTTGCCCAGTTATAGCGATGTTTCCTTGAAGATTTATGATCTCACTGGTCGGGTGGTCAAAGAGGTCGTGAATGCGAAATATCCCGCCGGCATTCACAACATCATCTGGAATGGAACCGACACCCATGGCCATCAGGTGGCCAGCGGCGTATACTATTATAGTTTGAAAGCTGATCATTTCAGTGCAACCAAAAAAATGATGTTGATTAAGTAGCAGTTATCGCTTTAAAAGCCATTGGAATAAAGAGCCAGGCATCAATGATCACCTGGCTCTTTGTCCTTAAGCCTAGACCTCTACAAAATGGAAAAATCTGTCATTCTAATTTACTTGTTGGCGGCAAAGGAATCCCGCGATTCGGTGATTTTTTCATTAATATGTGCCGAATGGCCGATGGATTCTCAAGATGATTTGATATTTTGACCCATCCTCTTAAGCATTGAAAGGAGTAACGATGAAAAAATTTTACCAATTCGTCTGGTTGATCGCATTTGTGCTGATGGCCGGGGCTATGTTACCAGAGGCTTTTGGCCAGCAGCCCGATTACGTCATCATCACTGAAGCCGACACGTGGATCAATGGTGGCGATCAGGCAGATATTGCCCATGGCGCCGACACCGATAAAGAGCATACCATTTTGGTTGTTAAAAATGAGGGCGATCCCGGCGCGTCTCGATATTGGCGGGAGTCGTTGCTGCGCTTTGACCTCTCCGCAGTCACCGAAGAAATCGGTATGGCCGTATTAAAGCTCTGGAGTAATGGTAAGAACAGCACATACTCTGATAGCTTTAAATTGGTTTACGCCTGTTCGTTCATTCCCGATGATAATTGGAATGAAAAAACCGTTACCTGGAACACCGCACCGTTGCCCGACTTTAGCTATGAACTCCAGGTAGGCGATTTTTACAATATTGGCACCCAGCAGGATTCGGTCATCGAAAAGGGCGTTACTGTTTTCAGAAAACTTTATGGTTGGACTATCGGTGGAAAACTGAAAACCGACATTGTCGAGCGAGAACGCAAAGGCGATAAAAAGATCAGCATCGATATGTGGGGCAAGACCAAAAAGCTGGTCTGGTCCGATCCAGATACCTGGATCAGCTTTGTCGCTCGGGATAGTGTGGGAGCCGATTCTCTGCACCCCCGGTTGCTGATCTGGAAAAAAGGCAATGAGCCAACATGGGTTAGCGATCGTTCGCAGGGCGCTCAAGTTTATAGCTATGCGCTTGGCCCAAATTATCCCAATCCTTTCAATCCAGCTACGACCATCCAGTACGCCATTAAAGAAGCGGGCCGGGCAACGTTAACGATTTTCAATGTACTGGGACAGCCAATTCGAACTTTCGATCAAATTGCAGCCACCCCGGGCTGGCATCAACTTCACTGGGATGGTTTAACAGATCAGGGGCTGGTAGCACCGGCTGGAATTTATTTCTATCAATTGCGCGCGGGCGATTTTATAGCCACCCGAAAAATGGTTTTGACAAAGTAATATGTTCTAAAAGTGAAAAGTGGAAGCATCGAGATCAACCAATTCGCCATCCAAATCATTTTGATATCGGTTATCGATGGCATTCAATTTATCGTTATTGAAATGCGATGCATCATGTGGCTGTAATACTGCCCATTTTTTCTATTTTTTGGCAAAACAGAGGAGAATTGTAATGACTCGATCGAAGTTAGCCGTGCTTATTATCGTTCTTTCGCTATTTTGCAGTTTATTTTTTATGAATAAATCCGCCGCCCAGAGCTCACAGGGGCTGACCATCTCTAATTTGGTTTTCAAGGGAGTGAGTGGTAATCAACCGCTTCCCACGGACATTCGCTATGATTCGTTGAATGTGGAGCGGCTGTTATGGTGGGATCGCGACGGGGTTTTGAATGCGCCTTCATTAGCCTATGTAACGAAGTATGTTCCGGATTCGCTCATCAAAGCCACCTACATTCTGATGCCGTGCAATGATAAATGGACCACCGATGTGGCCGAATACATGACTTTCGATGTCAATAAAGATGTTGTGATCTTCATTGCTTATGATGCCAGACAACGAGCCAGTTCGCCCACTTTTCCCAACTGGCTGCGGGAATGGACCATGTCCCAGGATTCGATTATGTTTCTGGATGGCTACAAACCGGATGCACCTCAAATTCGCCGAATGGATATTTATCAAAAACGATTTCCTGCGGGCAAGATCGTGCTGGGTAGCAATAACGGAAATGGCGGCTACCACTGGGATGCGTTGCAGTATATCCCGATTTTCAAGGTAGCCACAGCTCCAAGTGAAGTAAGTTCCTTAGAAAAACCAGACCGCTATTCATTTTGGGTGAACAATTATCCGAATCCGTTCAATCCCGTTACGACTGTGGAATTTTCCATTCCAGAAAATTCATGGGTGGAATTGGTGATTTTCAACGTATTGGGTCAGTCAATTTGCACGCTGGCTGATGGGGTCTTTGTCGCTGGTCAATATCGGCTGCAATGGTCAGGTGAAGACCAGAGCGGTCGGGCTGTTCCCGCGGGAATCTATTACTTGAAATTGCGCACCAATAGCCAGACCTTGGTGCATAAAATGCTGCTCTTGCGCTGACAACTTTGGGGGTTGATGAAACCGATGCTGCTTATGTTATGGTGTCCTATGGTTCGATTCTTAAAAGAACTTGCCTGCTTTGTTTGGAGCGGGAAGAATAAAAATAAAACCTGGCTGACGATCTTGTTTTTCATCTGGCTGCTGAGTGGACATGATCTTTATGCCCAAGATTCTGAGTATCGGTTGACCGCAGCTTCGTATCTCGGCGGGACCAGCAATTTCGATGTCATCCGAGGAGCGGCTATTCTGTCCGATCAAACCGTTGTGGTGGCAGGAGATATTTATGATTCTGCAGCCGGTGGTATCGCGCCGATTTTGCTGAATAATGCCACGTTGGAAACTCCTGGCTGCGTTGTTCGGCTGTCATCGGATGGCAAGCAGTTGCTATCCGTGTCTCGTTTTGCCAGCATTGTTCTCGACCTATCGGTGGATGCCAGCGACCATCTTTATGTGGCCGCCGGGCCTGACGGGGCGTTCAAGCTATCCCCAACCGCAGATCAAATTGTCTGGAAAAAGAGCTTCTCCGATCCCGTCTACCGATTGGATGTGGGGCCGAACGGCTATTGTGCGGTGATGACCCGGCCGGGTACTGATTATGAGATTCTGCAAACCAATCATGTGACGATTCATGTGTTAGATCCAGCGGGCACTGAAATTGGCGCCTTCCCGGGATTGCATTACACCCGAGATGTTTGTATTGACGAAGTTTCGCAAACGGTGGTTCATGTCGGCTGGCGGCCAGCCAACACCTGGGATGGTTCAATGACCAACCCGGTTCACATCCCATATTTCCAGGGCAACGATTATCAGGGCATTGTGAAATATACTGGGTATAACTGGTCTGCTGATCCGAATTCCGACCATTGGTTGAATCGGCCGGAGAACAATATGGCCGATGCCCGAATAAATCGTTGTGAGATGGGCGGCGATGGCAAATTATATTTGCTGGCCGTTTGTTGTGGAGGCAATCATGTCTATCGCTACGATCCGTTTGATATCATGAAAAAGGCGCCGATCGTGGGTGGCGATCAATATCATACGCCCTATAATACTGGGGGCGGCAATCGCAACGAGGTCTTCTTTGGTCGATACGAACCAGCAGATGGTACGATGTTGCTCGGTCAATTATTTATGGCCCGGGATTTCAACAACCAGGTAGGATACACTATGACCAACAATGGCGACATCGCTGTCGATGAGCTCGGCCGTGTGTATGTGGTTGGCGCGGCAGAGGAGAATCTGCCGTTAGCACCGGACCTGCTGCCGGGGGAAAATAAAAGCGGCGGCTTTCTACTGATCATGAGTTCGGATTTTAGAGAACGTCTGTTCCTCACCCGGCTGCAAAGTGGACCGACGCATTACGCTCGAGCTGTCGCTGCCCGACATTTTGGCGTCGGCCCCACCCATATTGCCTGGGGCGGCGATTGTGCCATCCCGTTGCCTCGTCTGTACACGTTCAATGCGATCCAGCCTGATCCCGGGGGTGGTACTCAGGATGCCTTCTTTGCGGTCATCGGCGCACCAGCTTCCAACAGCCCGATCGATTCACCCGGCGGCTTCAGGCTTCGTGCAGTGGATTTTCAGCGCGTTGATCTTTTATGGACGAATTGTTCAAATGAGACAGAGGGCTTTATCATCGAGCGAAAGATCCAGGGGGATTTTGTGACCATTGCCCAGCTCGATTCCAGTACCACAAAGTTCAGCGACCGTGGCTTGCAGCCGCTGACGAGCTATACCTATCGAATGCGGGCATTTCGAGGCTCAGAATTTTCCGCCTATACTTCGAGTTTGAACGTAATCACGCCAGATCCCAGCACCGGCTATTGCCTCGATATCGCCGCCATTTTGGAAGCTGATGATTCCATAGAGAATCCTTTGTCCCATTTGGTCGATGGCGATTTTCAAACTGGGTGGACGGCTCCTTCCCCGACAGGCCACTTTACGCTCGATCTTGGAGCGGTGTGTCGACTCAAGCAGGTGCGTATCGCCTGGAATGAATATCGCCTGAGAACGTATCAATTTGACGTTGAATGTGCCATCGACAGTAGCGCATTTATCAAATTAATCGAAAATGGCAGCAGCAATACCCGCCAGAAAGATTTGCAGCCCTATCCCGTTCCCGAATCGGAAGCCCGCTACGTGCGTATTAGAATCCTCGGCAATTCAGAAGGCCCCCGCTCTCAAACGTTGAATAAGATCATGGAAGTGGAAATTCATGGTTTCCCATCCGGCTCGAAAGTCACCAGCCGACCTCTGCAACCCGAAGCGCATTTTCTATTCCAGAACTATCCCAATCCCTTCAACTCGGGCACCTCGATCCAATATCAACTGCCAGTTTCCAGTCGCGTAGTAATTGAGATAATGACGCTCACCGGTCAACACATCCTCACTCTGCTCGATACCGAACAGCAACCGGGTAGATACAGCGTTTATTGGGATGGCAGGGATAAAAAAGCGCATCAGGTTACCAGCGGCGTTTATTTTTGCCGCATTACTTCACGTCAGTTTTCGGTGACCCAAAAGATGCTACTGCTGCGATGAGGAAGAGATGAGGATCATTAGCTCATATTTGCTGCTAAGCGCATTTATGGTTACTCATCATTTGGGTGGTATCAGCGCTCTTGGCTTTAATACTTTGCAGCAACTCCATCCAGTGGATCGAATCGAATTGCGTTTGTCCCAGCTACCAAATTTCCCTCGCCTCACCGTTTGTCGATTCGATCCATCCGGGTTTGCCGTTGTTATTGAAGATTCCAGCTTATTCCAGGTGGTTGCTTATTCTGAGCATAGTCATTGGCCAGATCATATCGATCCAGAAGAACCGTTCATCAAATGGCTTCACGCGGCGCTCGAAAGGCATCAGGATCATGGCTGGAATCAAGCGAATTTTTCCTTTTCCCGACAGTGGCCGAAAGCTGGAACCACGGCAACCGGAGGATGGCTGGAGACCTGTTGGCACCAGGACGAGCCGTATAATTGGTTTTGCCCGACCGATCCAATTTTGCATCAGCGGTCGAAATTGGGCTGTGCAGCGGTGGCGCTGGGCCAAATCGTTCATTTCCATCGCCACGTAGGCCAGCTCCGCTTTAATGAGCAGGACCGTTATGTGACTTCCAGCTACGGCATCGCCATCGATGCGGATAGCACTCGCCTGGGGTTTCCATCGTTCGAGGCGTTGAATGCTGCGCTGCAAGAGATTCGCAATAGTTATCAGGTACCCCAGCAAGAATTAAATCCAAGCCAGGTTGCTGCCCTTTGTTTTGCCGCTGCGGTATTGACAAAGACCGATTTTAAAGCGGATTACTCATCTGTATCAAATATCGATCCCAACATTTTTGCTCGTTTGGACTATGTTTCGGGTCGATTCATGCAAGCAGATTCGAACCTGTTTTATCAGCTTCAGGAAGACATAATGAACCGGCGACCAGCGCTGCTGATCATTCCCGGTCATGCGGCGGTCGTCGATGGCTACCATACCGATAGATTTTTCCATTTAAACTTCGGCTGGGGCAAAAATAAACCACAGGCAATTGCCGAAGCATGGTTCAAATTGAATGGCAATGGTCATTCTGAGCAAAACATCTTCCCGATCGAAGCGATTGTAAATATCCAGTCGATTGGCTATCCGACGCTTGCGGTGAACAAAACTTATTTGCAATTGAAGTGCAATCCTGGCGACTCGCTCTCGGCAAGCCAATGCCTGCAATTGGAAAATCCGAATGAACAGGCTATTGTGGTCGATTATCTGATCGTTCCGCCAGGCTTTTATCTCAGTGATGATGGCATTACTTATAGTGATTCTCTGCCATCGTTCTCATTGGAGCCTGGCGCAACAAAGCTGATTTTCATCCGGTTTAAGCCGCAACTCATGCCGCTAATTGGTGATTTGCTCGTTTCTTATCATCAAGAGCAAAATTGGCGGGTAATCAGGCTTCGGGGCGAAATTGCTCCGTTGAGTGGGACCCTGGTTTTCAGCGGCAGAATATCCGGCCGCTGGGCAAAAACTCAATCGCCTTTTCATATATTGGGTGATGTCTTTCTTCGTGATGGGGATCAGTTGATCATTGAACCCGGGGTGGACGTGCTATTCTGGGGTCATTATGAACTGGAAATTAAAGGGGAGGCTCAATTCATCGCCAGAGGCAGCCCTGAGGATACGATCCGATTTCGACCGGTATTTCCCGATATTGGATGGGGAGGCATTCACATCTTCAACTCTGGCGCAGATGATGTCCTCAGCTTTTGCTCGATTTCGGGCGGGAAGTCTACATCATGGGGTGGAGGCATATGGATTGCAGATAGCGCGCCACTGATTCGAAATTGCCGCATCACTACCAACAACGCCAGCTATGGTGGCGGCATTTATCTTTGGAAATCGTCACCGACAATTCGGAATTGTATAATAGCTGGTAATACGGCGCAGCAGGGCGCGGCCCTCTATGCGGAATGGTTCTCCCAGCCTTATGTCGTCAATTGTACCATTGCCGATAACCTGGCTCGAACTGGCGCTGGCATCTATGCCAGCTATCATAATCATATTCTGCTTAAAAATTCAATTCTATGGGATAACCATGCAGAGCAAGGGCAAAGTATCGCTCTTGGCATGGCTGATACATTGATCTTGAGCTATTGCGATATGGACACGCTGAGCGAGGCCTGGCTCTGCCGAAGTAACTCCAGCGGACCAATCCTCCGGGATGTCGGAAGCATAACTGCCGATCCCGATTTTGATGCGATTTCCCCGCTGCTTTTCGTTCCAGGGGCAAATTCCCCCTGCATTGATGCTGGCGATCCCGATCCAATTTTTTATGACAGAGAAAACCCAAATCGACATGGCCTGGCGCTCTGGCCAGCAAAAGGTGGATTGAGGAATGACATGGGTTGTTATGGTGGTGGGGGCGATTTCGAGTCCACCGATATTTTGCAGGAAAAACGGGCTAAGCCCGAACCGATGCAAGAGATATTCATCCAGAATTTTCCAAATCCCTTCAATGAGGAGACCAGTTTTTATTATCAACTTCCTGTTGCGGGACAGGTAAAGCTCCATGTATATAACGGAATCGGGCAATTGGTATCAACTCTATGTGATGAATTTCAAACAGCGGGAGACCATAAAATTGTCTGGGCTACGCATGGTTTAAGCTCCGGACCGTATTGGCTGCAAATCGTTGCGGGTGATTTGGTCCAGATTAAAAAATGTATACTTATCAAATAAGCTTTAGATTATTCCAAATAGATCTGGCGAGGGGAAACCAGTAGCATCAGCAAAAAGTGTTGCCGTGATGTGAATGAATTCGGTAGCTGCAAATAAAATTTATCAGTGAGAGCACCAAATAGGTTACATGTCAGCGTTATTTCGTCCGTCCGCCAACTGTCGGACAGAGAGAAATCTGTGAAACCAACAGTTGCTTGAAAGACATGTTCCTCACTCCATTCGGAATGACAATTCAAATGTAAAATATACATTGGTCCCAGCAGTAAATAGGGCTTGAACGACACCGCCATGTTTTCTCCAAATCTGTCATTGCGAAAGAAGTGAAGCAATCCTTGTTGTTTTGTGATTTATAAAAATTGCTTCTGCAAAAACGCCTCGCAAAGGCATCAAATATAGTGTTCAGTGAATTTTCGCAAATGATGCTGTCCTAAAAAATATGGTTGGTTGCTCGTTGGTTGCTTATCATTATCACATTCATTATCGTTCAACCTGGCTGACAAAACCAGAGGCAAAATGAATCTTTCAATCATAAATCGAAATGGTCTTATCTTATTGTTTGCTATTTTTTGTCCGCTACTGGTTTATCCACAAGCAACCGATCCAGAAGATGCCGCTTTTCGACCGGATTCAATTTGGGAAAACAGTTACCAGCAGCGTCTTCAGAAGCTGGTTGATCATTATGAGATCTGGCCTATCGAATATCCGCCTGGTGATGCTGACGCCGGCAAGCGCGCTTGGCCAGCATTATTAGCGAATATGTGGAAGCATCACCATGATGCCACTGTGCTGCGGGCCTGGATTGACGGGAGGGGCCGTGACTGTTTGTTTGATAACGTAATTGGTTCTTTTTATAAACCATTTTCATGTGCTGGGTATTGTCTGTATTATTTCAGCTACAAGTCCCTGCTTCCAACCGATCAACTGGAACAGGTCAAGCGAATGATGGCGCAAACTGGCTGGCGCTATTGCAGTCGGCCCGACCACCACATGGATCCGCTCTATGCCATCACCGAGTTCAATTCGGAGAATTTTGACTGGCTGGCGCGACTGGCAGGGCTGCTAATGGCCCACGAATTTAACGATCAAACCTACATCAGCTATTTTAATCATTATGCCGACAACTGGGTGCGAGCGCTTTATCATTGTGGTCGGCTGGAATGGGATTCACAGAATTATTTCGCTTATTGTTTTCAACCCGCGCTGGTGTTGTACGAATACGCACCAACACTCAAAATCAAGCATCAGGCTCAGGCAGTGCTGGACTGGATGCTGATCACCACGGCGCTTCATTATCTGGACGGCTTTCAAGTCGGTCCGGACGTTCGTGCGAAATCAAATGCCTATGAACCATTTTCCGGTTCCGCCTGGTTTTATACCTATCTCTATTTTGTTGGGCCAGAATACCATCCGAGTTTTGCTCCAGAAAGGGCCATTCAAAATGTTTCAGTCAATTTCATCGGTTATCCGCTATATAGTTCCTATCGTCCACCCCAAGTCGCCCTCGATCTGGCGCAACGGAAATTCCAGACCCCAATTGAAATGCACAATGCCAAGCCTTATTATGGCCTCGATTTCAATAATTATCGAGATTGGAATGGGCAAGCCTTTAACAGTCGCCGCTTTGAATTTGAAACTCTATATCTGGAAAAAAATTACACCCTGGGCAGCGCAGCGACCTACCGCCCCGATGGCAACGCTCGCATGAACACTCAGGGACAGATGATGTTTTCGGAGCAAAGTGTCTGGCGGCTGGGAGTTGTTGGCGATGATAGCGGTTGTCTGCAGGTCTTTGGCAATGCTGGTGCTCTGGAGGAAATGGCCGGCCGTTGTCCGCAAGAGGAAATGGGCCAGGATCGCAACGTCCTGATGCGGCTCATTCGAGGGACCGACCGAATGTGGGTGGCTATCCCTAATCAACGTCCCATTTCGTGGCACCATGACACTGCTTTTGTGGATATGGGCCATGATGTGTACGTCGCTGTGATTCCCCATCGCGCCCTATTTCATAGCGTCGATCGTTTCTCTTCCAGCCACGAGAAGCTGACCTGGTATTTTTCAACCAATGAATTAGCCGGTTTGATCATGGAAGTCGGCACGGCACACGAACATGGCAGTTACGCCAACTTCATTTGCCAGGTGCAAAACAACACCACGGTGAAGAGTCAAAGCCCAGACCAGATTGAATATTGCTCGACACTGGGACGCCGGTTGCGAATGCAATACCAGCCGACGACCCATTACGTTTTGATCGACGGCACAGTCATTGATCCTGCCGGGGTTATTCCGCGCGTTTGGGTCGAAGAAGGAGAATTAGATTTTGAAAAATGGCAGAGTTATCAGGTATGCTATGGCGAGGATATTGTTCATCAGGATTGGGGCAGCGGCGTCCTGACCGCACAGTGCCTGGGTCGGGGGCTACGAATCCGTGTGTCACCGCACACCGCTGAGGTAAGCTACGAACGGATTGGCAACCACTCGACTGGTGTCACACCACGAACGGGAATGCGACATCCGAACAAGTCGCTTGGACTCTGTGCTTATCCCAATCCATTTAATCATTCGATAACCATTGAATTTGAATTACAAACTGGCGACCCTTATGAGCTAAAAATTTATGACCTGTTGGGACGAACGTTGTTTCAGCGGACAGGCCAATCGATTCAAGCGGGGCGACAGTCCCTCAACTGGAGCTCGATGGAAATTCCCGCCAGCGTTTTGTGGTGTACTTTGAAAAGCCATCAGCAATGTCAGACAATCAAATTGGCGCTGGTAAAATGATAACAAGATTCGAGGCGATAGGTTCATCCCATCAGGAAGCATGCTCGGACAAAACGGAACGATCTCGGCTATATTGAAGCTGCTTTCAGAGGTGGCTTCTTTATCGACATTTGAAGAATAACCGACAACCGAAACTGATAGGTGTTAAATTTTGGAGCAAGCCGGAACATGAAGCATTTTTACCGATCATTCAGCATTGTGAAAAGTTTGATATTTTCGATTCTCATTATTGGTACGTTTCAGCATAGCTTTGGCCAAATAAAACATGTGGGGCAAGAGAAAATTTATTTCGGTGCGGCTTATTATCCTGAAGTTTGGCCAAAGAGTGAAATCGAACGCGATATTGAACGCATGAAAGAATTGCATATCAATGTCGTGCGCATGGCAGAATTTTCGTGGTCCCTGATGGAGCCTGATGAGGGTAAATTCGAGTTTCAATGGCTGCACGCCATTATCGATCAATTGCACGCCAATGGGATCGATGTGATTCTGGGTACGCCGACCGCTACCCCGCCAGCCTGGCTGGCTGAGAAGCACCCCGAAATATTTCGCATCACTGAAAACGGCATCCGGCTGGAGCATGGTGCCCGGCGCAATTGCAGCTATACCAGTCCAATATACCAGCAATACAGCCGACGGATTTGTGAGGCGATGGCCCGGGAATTCGGCAAAAAAGATGGTGTTATTGCCTGGCAGACGGACAATGAATTCAATCTGGAACCAGATTTCAGTCCAGCAACCGCACGGCTCTGGCACCGTTGGCTGAAGCATAGATATGGCGATATTACAACGCTCAATCGAATCTGGGGCAATCATCTATGGTCACAGGATTATGATCGCTTCGAGCAAATTCCCATGCCCCGATCATTCATCCGACATCAGCCATCGATTCGCTATGAATGGATCCAGTTTCATTCCCAACAAATTGTCGACTACCAGGATCTCCAATTGCAGGCGCTGCGCCGTTATTCGGATCTTCCGATCACGCACAATGGCATGCCCGGTCAGCAAATCGATTATCCAGCGCTATTCCAAAACCTCGATTTTGTCGGTCTGACCATTTATCACAGCTATCCATCTTATCAGAAAATTCAGAGTAATTTTGATCGGCTGCGAGGTTACGGCAAGGGCTGGTATTGGCTGATCGAGACCGCGCCCAATTATTCTGGCGGCTGGGATGGCAAGACCTGGTTCAATCACCAGCCCCAAGGTGCGCTGCGGGCCATGATCTGGATGACTCATGCCCTGGGCGGTCAGGGTTCTTTGTTCTGGCTCTGGCGTCAGCATCCCGCGGCCCACGAAATGCCGCATGGTGCTATTCTTTCGGTGTGGGGCAAGCCCATGGCCAATTACGATGCCATTAAACAGATCGGCGCTGAACTTAACCGATTCAGCGATCTGCTGATGAAAGCACCCGTAGCACCGGCTTCCGTGGCGATCTTTTATAGCCATCTGAATGATATGGGATTGCGGATCGAGCAGAACGTCAACGATCTCAAATACTACGATGCCTGGTTCAACCTGTTTTACCAGCCGCTGGCTAATACCTATCTCCACCGCGATGTCATTCATGAAGGCTGCGATATTTCCGGCTATAAACTGTTGATCATGCCGTTGATGCCGCGCGTTGATCCTGCGCTGCGCCAGCGCATCAAAGCCTGGGTGGAAAAAGGAGGCATATTGCTGCTGGGACCGGTAAGCGGTTTTCGCACCGAGTACTGGACGGCGTTTACTGATTTTGCGCTGGGCGATCTGGAACCGTGGATGGGCATTTTTGTCGAATCGCGCATCCCCATTGATAAATGGAACAACGAGACCGATCCAGGACCACAGATCGTCTGGGAAAATGGCGCAGAACTGGAGATGACGGATTGCGATCTCTGGAGCGAAGCGCTAAGCTCAACTTCTGGCAAAATTTTGGCGCGTTATAAAAATGGTATGCACGACGGATTCCCGGCCATCATCGAAAATAACGTGGGCAAAGGAAAAGTGGTCGTGCTGGGCACTTATCCAGGCCAGGCCAATATGCAACAGCTCTATCGCCACTACGCCAAATTGCAGGGTATGCTGCCGCTGGCGGAAGGCGAGCCTGGCGTGCTGGTGGTGCCGAGACAATCGTCTGAAGCGGCTTACACCATTGTGATCAATTTGAGCTATAAACAGAAAACGATCACCTTAAAGGAAAAGCTGACACAGAATCTCATCGCTAATCAACCGCTGTCCGAAGCGAGCTGGACGTTGCGTCCCTACGAGGTCATCATCGGAGTGACGAAATAAAAAATTCCTCCATAATTGAACCAGAGCTGACATATTGGTCGATAGAATTAAGGCGATTCATCGTCCGCTTACTCGGCTGCGGATGATTGTCGGGTATTGAAAAGCACTTATTGCAGTGCATTCTATCATGGCCGGGAAGATAAATTTCGCTCAGGTGAAATTAGAACCGAATTTAACGTCATTGCGGTCAAGGATATTCAAGACGGCAAAATTGAACTGGACAGATTAATGACCTCGTAAGGAAATTCCGATACAGCGATGAAGATCAATTCTGATATAACGGTTGAACAATGAAGGGCAGCGAAAATGAATAAGTCGAATTTGCTGGTTTTTATTATCGTGGCACTTGCGGTGATTGGTGTAGCCAGAACGACGCATTTATCGGGTTCTTTATTAAACAGCGATTCAAAGTTTCAATCCAGTTATGATATCTGCGTCTACGGTGGCAATGCCAGCGGTGTGATTGCTGCTTACGCCGCGAGGCAACTGGGCAAATCTGTGATACTGATCGAACCATCGGGACATCTGGGGGGAATGACAGCCAGCGGTCTTGGCGCCACCGATATTGGGAATAAATATGCGATCACGGGATTGGCGCGGGATTTCTATCGGCGGTTGGGCAAGCATTACGGCAAACTCGAAGCCTGGACCTTTGAACCCCACGTCGCCACAAAAGTTTTTCAACAATACATCTTAGATGGTCAAGATCAGTCGCACCAGTCGGTAGATCTTCAAAACAATGAAAACAGTTGGGCCGATCTGGGCAGTTTTCTTTTTATACCAGAGCAGCAGCCATATATCCAGGTGGTCGCCGATAATCTCGAATTCCCAGTCGCAGCGGATGCGGTGCTGCTCGTAGCGGAGATTGAATAATATGAAAAAGGTGATCTGGTTTATTGCTTTATTGCTGATGTTTTACGCAGATGGGATTTTCGCCCAATCAATTTCATTCAATTGGGCCGGGGATAGCTTGCTTCCTGTGGGAGTATATTACTATCCGGAACATTGGCCGCGGCAGCAGTGGAGTCGGGACATTCAGCGCATCCGCGAGCTAGGATTTTCATTCATCCACATTGGCGAGTTTGCCTGGGCGCAACTGGAACCAGAGGAGGGTCGCTTTGATTTCACCTGGCTGGATTCGTGCATCTTAGAAGCTGAAAAACACGGACTGAAGGTCATTTTATGTACGCCAACGCCAACCCCACCGGCCTGGCTAACCGTTCGGTATCCTGAAATGCTGCTGGTCGACGAAAATGGCATCCAACAACAGCACGGTTCGCGCTTGCACATCAATCCGACCCATCCCATTTTTCTCAAATATGCGGAGAGAATCGACAAAGCCCTGGCCAGACGGTATGGCAACAATCGGACGGTCATCGGTTGGCAGATCGACAATGAGCCCCATTTGGGCACCTTATACGATTATTCAGAAACGGCGCAACGGGGCTTTCGCCAATGGCTAAAAGAAAAATATCAGAACGAGATTTCCCGATTGAATTCCGCCTGGGGCACGGCTTTTTGGAGTCAGTCCTATAATGATTTTGATCAAATTCAGATTCCCAATGCGCGACGGGCACCGCAAGGAGTCAATCCCCATGCGCTGCTGGATTTCAGACGTTACACTGCCGATGCCCTGGCTTCGTTTATCCGTTTCCAGTCCGTAATTTTGCGTCAGTATATTTCTTCCTGGCAGTGGATTACCACGAATTACGCTTATTATAAATTCCTGCCGTCAGTCGATCTGTTCCGGAACCGGGGTGACCTGGATTTCGCCAGCCATACCATGTATCTGCTTAGCACCTATTTGGACGACGCCGGTGGTGAGCTCGGCTTCCGACTGGGGAGTGGACTGGAGCTGGCTTTCTCGAGCGAGTTTGCCCGTTCGATCGCTGGATTCACAGGTATCATGGAATTGCAGCCAGGGCAAATCAATTGGGGAAAATATAATGCCCAGCCGCTGCCCGGTGCGGTCCGAATGTGGCTCTGGCATAGTTTTGCCCTGGGCGATCGTTTCATCTGCACCTATCGATATCGTCAGCCACTATTTGGCAGCGAACAAACCCACAAGGGCATCATGGAATTGGATGGTATGACGCTGTCACGTGGTGGGAACGAGTTTGTCCAGACCATCGCTGAAATCCATGACATTGCCAGGTTCGCCAGGCGCGAAGCCCCCTGGCCAGTGGATCTTAAATCTCGAAAAACCGCCTTTCTCTGGAAACAGGATAATTTGTGGGAGCAAGAGGCCAGTAAACATAATCAGGAGTGGGATAGTTGGCGCCATGTCTATCACTATTATGCGGCATTGAAATCCATGGGCGCACCGGTAACTTTTATTCAAGAACAGGATGACTACAACGTTCAGGAATTTCCGTTTCTGGTAGCACCGGCCTATTCGATGGTAAATGCCAGCGTCATTTATAAATGGCAGCGATATGTCAAAGATGGCGGCCACCTGATTTTAAGCTGCCGCTCTGGTCAAAAGGACATTCATGGTCATTTCCACGCAACCTTGCTGGGCGAGCCGTTATGGGAGTTGATCGGTGCACGCATTTTAGATAATGATCAACTGCCCTCGGATCGCCATGGTACAGTCGATTTCAACGGCCATACTTTTAGATGGCGGGTATGGGGAGAATGGTTATCGCCCGATTTGGAGACCGAGGTTCTGGCGCGGTATGCGGATCAGTTTTATGCTGGAACGCCAGCGGCGGTTCGACGGAATTATGGCGCTGGAAGCGTGACCTATATTGGTGTGCATAGTACGGATGGCAAGCTGGAACAGGCAATGCTTCAGTTCATATTCGAGCAAGCTGGTGCGAGGGTGCTCAAACTGCCGGACTATGTCTTCGTCGAATGGCACGATGGTTTGTGGGTCGGCGTGAATTATTCTTCCCAGGCAGCCGTGCTTCCAGTTCCTGAGAGCGCAAATCTTATCACAGGTGAAAAAATCATCCCTCCAGGCGGGATTACCATTTGGTCTGTTGACTGAAAGGATTCTTACGATAATGCACAAAGTGCTGGTTTCCATTCTGTTCGTAATCATGTTGCTGGTGCAACCTTCCTTGGCTGGAGATAATTGCCAATCAAAATTGCTACAATCTGATACGCTGGTCATGTTGCAAAACGACCAGGTATTGGTGACTTTTTCATTATGGGGTGGTGCTTTGATCGATTTTCATTTTCATGATCAAGGTACAAACCCTTTTACCTGGCGATTGTCTTGCGAGGAAATGCCACTCAATAATCGAGGCGGTGCGCCTTTTCAAGGCCATTTTATCTGTCTGGGCCGCTGGGGCAGTCCTTCGCTAGGCGAAATTCGCTGCGGCATTCCGCATAATGGCGAGCCCGCCAATCGCTGGTGGAAGTTGACGAACCGCCATGGCCAGCATGAGGTGCACCTATCAGTGGAAGCCCCTCTGGAACAATTCATTTTGCAGCGAAGCATCCGGCTCTCGCCCGATCAGTCCTGGTTTGGGGTTACAGAGAAACTCATCAATCAGCAAAATAGCGGCCGCCTGATCGTGTTGATGCAACATGCCACATTCGGCGCACCCTTTTTGAGTGAATCCGTTGTTATCGACTGCAATGCCACGCATGGTTTCAATCAATCCCTCATTCTTATTGATCCAGACAATTATCATTATCGCTGGCCAATGGGATTGGCGGACACACTGGGCACGCCCATGGATTTGCGCCGTTCGGATGGGCAGATCGGCTATGTCTCCACCCATATCATCGAGGAGGACTATGGCTGGGCAACTGCTGCCAACCCGAAGATGAACCTGCTGGTCGGTTATGTTTGGAAACGTAGCGATTATCCCTGGCTGCATATCTGGCATGGCCTAAAAGACGGTCGACTATGGGCTAAGGGCATCGAGTTTGGCACTACCGGTCTGGGAGATACCTTCAGTCCCGAAGATCGGCTTCGGCACCAATTTCACGGCGTCACTCATTTTGAATTTCTGGATGCCCAAGCAGCGGTGGAAAAAAAATATCTCTGTTTTTTATTAAAAATACCGGCTGATTTTCAACAGGTCAGATCGGTGAGTCTGAGTGATAACTTTCTTCAAGTCGATTACTCTGCTGCGAGACAAAGCTATACTGCTAAATTAACCGTGGAATCATTTTGAATTGGCTAATTAAAAAAAGGGCGATTGATGATGCGAAAATTGAACTGTTATGTCTTTTTATTATTCATCACCCTGCTAATGGGGGTCAGTTTTGATTCAACTGCCGCATCGGTTGATGATCCTCTGACGGTCGTTCGTACGGTTGCAGATAAAATCATCCGCCAGACCCGATTCGCTTACCGTTTAACGCTTGCCCCTCAGCGCCAGGTATTTGATGGCGTACAAACAGTCGATTTCCGATATACCTTCGGCATGACCGAGCCTGCGGTAGCTTATGCCTATACAATTCTGAGCGCCAACGCCGATACGACTTTGACGCTGCAAATCGATCACAATGACGGTTGTCGGGTCTGGATCAACTGCCAACTGGTCTATGAACAGCATGGCAACCGAACCGCTCAGCTTACCTTTGATGAACGCAGCATTGAGTTGGCGCAGCGCTTTTCAGTTGCGCTCAAAAAAGGTGACAATGAACTGCTGATCAAATCCGAATGTGCCGGCGAGCAATGGATGGTGTTATTGCAGCCGCCGCCAGGCAAAGGTGCGGTGGTTTCTGGCAAATCAGATGCACTCAGAATTGGCTTAAAGTCATGCCCGGCAATCGATAATTCAGTCGCAGCCATCAGCAACTGGATTATCATCGGCCCCTTTGCCAATCCGGTGCAAAACGGTCGACGTCTGGGATTGGAAATAGAATATGCTCCAGAAAAAGAGATAAAATTCGGTAGGATGTACGATGGATTGAACGGCCCGATCACCTGGACCATACCCAGGGTGACAACCGCTGGCACCCTATACCAAGCTCAGCCCTGGGGCAGCAACGATGCCTGGAATTATCACAATGGCGGCGTAGCCTGGGCCATGCAGGTGCTAAGTGAATTAACTGGGGAGACGCGCTATTGGGATTATGCCAGCAGATTTTGTGATTTTCACCTCGAGAGCATTCCGTTTGTGGAATATCAGGTAAAAACGCTGCATTTGTTTTCCTCAGCCAACCACCAACTCATAGAGACACCGCTGTTGGATTTCACCCTGGCGCCAAGCCTGCCATTTATCTATCGGCTCAGGAAAGAGGAAAAATTTTCTAATCGACCTTCTTATGAGCAATTCATCGAAAAAATGATGCGTTATGCTCGCTACGAACAGGTGCGCCTGCCAGGTAGTGGTATTTTTACCCGGACAACGCCCGAGAGATACACCACCTGGGTGGACGATATGTTCATGGGGCTGCCTTTTTTGATCCAGGCAGCATTGTATGCGACGGATGAACAACAACGTCGTGCCTTTATAAACGATGCCGCCGATCAGGTCGTCGGCTTTGCTCAGCAGGTGTGGGATCGCAAAACGCATTTATATCATCATGCGCGATTTTCCCATCGAGAAGCGTGGTTGCCTTATTGGTCGCGCGCCAATGGCTGGGGCATCTGGGCGGTGACGGAAGTGCTTCAGGTTTTGCCGAAAAAGCATTCTCGGTACCAGGCGATTGTAACGCTTTATCGTCAACATGTTGAAACTCTGATCAAGCTTCAAGATCCCAATGGATTCTGGCATAACGTGCTGGATCGCCCCGATTCGCGCGAGGAGGTTTCGGGAACGGCCATTTTCACGATGGCCATCGCGCGGGGGCTACGCCATGGCTGGCTGCGGGGCGAAAAATTTCATCAGGCGGTACGACGCGGCTGGCAGGCGCTGCAATCCCGCATCGCACCGGATGGCACTGTCACGGACATTTGCATGGGAACAATGTGTTCCGAGGATGTGAATTACTATTTGAATCGGCCGTTTTACACCGATGACACCCATGGCCTTTTTGCCGTGCTGTTCGCTGGAATTGAATTGCATCAATTATGGGCCGGTTCAAAAACTCGATGAACATTGATTTTTAGGAATTGCATGATGACAGATCATAACCTGACTTGGATAAAATCGGTACCAATAACGCTTTTCCTGCTTGCAGCTCCGTTTCTCTTGCTTGGAGCCGAGCCGCACTGGCCAGTGCTTGGTGCTCAGGTGCTCATTGAGCCAGCTCAGAACCATGAGGAAATCGAACATTGGTTCAACATGCTGCAGCAGGCGGGAATGACATTTTGCCGCATCCGTCTCTTTGAAGAGCATATCCATCAGGCGGATGGTAATTGGGATTTTTCGATTTACGAAAAGGCATTCGAGGCCGCCGAACAACATGGCGTTCAGATTTTTGCCACACTCTTTCCAACCAGTAGCGAGCCAAGTGTGGGCGGCTTCAAATTTCCAGAAAGCGAGCCGCATCTTCGGAGCATTGCCCAATACATCCAAAAAACTGTTGAGCATTTTAAGAATTTTCCCGCCTTATATGGCTGGGTGGTGATGAATGAGCCCGGCGCGGATGGCCAAATGCCGGCCAATGCCTTCGCGCACGAAAAATTTAGCCAATGGCAACAGCATCAGTTCCAATCCCTGGATGACTGGCGGCATCGCTACCTACCCGAAGAATTGCTCAAACAACGATTTTTGCGGGACTATATCACCTGGTACCTCGCCTGGCTGGCAAACGAAATCCGCAAGTACGACAGCCAGCATGATCTGCATGTTAATAGCCACATGATATTTTCGCTGGCAAGGGAATTCGACTTTCCGGATTGGAGGCAATTTCTGACGTCGTTGGGGGCTTCGGCGCATCCGAGCTGGCATTTCGGCTATTTTCATCGGAATCAGTATGCCGTGGCGCTGGCTGCCAATGCCGATCTGGTTCGCTCTGGCGCCGGGCCATTACCATTTTGGTTCACCGAGCTTCAGGGCGGCAACAACACCTATAGCGGTTTTCATGCCTTTTGCCCAACCGCAGATGAAATTATCCAGTGGGTGTGGTTGGCGATCGCTGGAGGTTCGCGCGGCATCATCTTCTGGAGTTTGAATCCCCGTTCGCATGGGCCAGAGGCGGGCGAATGGGCGCTGCTAAATTTTCAAAATCAGCCTTCGGATCGACTATTGGCGGCTAAAAAAGTCGCTAATTGCCTTCAGCAAAACCAATTATTATTTGAAAACGCCAGACCGCTCGATACTGGCATTCATATCCTCTATTCGCGAGAATCACTTTGGATCGAAAGACTGGTTCAACTAACTCAGCCTGGGGAGGAGAACCTATACGAAGGCCGCTTACCAGGTGGGGTTATGAAATCCTGCCTCGCATTTTATGAGTGTTTGAGCGAACTCGGCCTGAACGTAGCATTTCAAGAAATGGGCGAGTTCGACTTTGACAGGGAAGACCATACAGGGTCGGTTCTCATTCTGGCCAATCAGATCGCTGTTCCCTCATGGTATTGGGAAAAATTGACCAGATTTGTACAAAATGGCGGCAGGTTGATTGTGGAGGGACTTACTGCTTTTTATGATGAGAACATGGCCAGCTTGATGAAGCCAGATTTTCCACTGCGGCAGGTATTCGGTGGGGTACTTCAAGAAGTAAAATGCCAGCCTGGTGATTTTCGCCTGCCTGGTTTCGCACCCGGCCAATTTTTCCCGGTTCATTTGTGGAAAAGCACCATCCACAACGAAAACGGTCAGGTGATGGTTCAGGATAGCGAGGGGGTATTGGCCATTCGCACCGTTTATGGCCGTGGGGAGACGATCTGGTACCCCTCGCTGCTGGCGCTGGGCGCCCGGCGAAACGACAATCGATCCCTTGCCAGTTGGCTTCGGGATGAGCTTGAACCCGTCATCAATAAAATGCCAGTGACATTCAAAAAACAGCAGCAAATGGTCCTCATGAAAACCATGGCCTCTTTGCATGATTTCATCACAGTTTTGTGCAACAAAAGCCAGCGCATTCAGAAAATCGATTTATCGGTGCAGCAAGGCCTGGTGCCAGAGGTGTTGTTCAAAAATCAGGGAACGCTGCCTGGCAGATCACGGCTTCAGCTTCCGCCTGAAGAAACGATGGTCATCAAATGGTCTTTTAAAAAACCGAAAGATTGAAGATATGAAATTCAAACGATGTTCAATAACATTGATCGGCGCGTTGTGCTTCGCTTCAGCTTTTTCGGCCGATCAAGAGTGGAGCCATTTTTTAAAGGAGCATAGCTTATCGCTAGGAGTAGCATTGCAACAATTCGATTACGAATTTCACAATCAACTCTTCGGCAGAATGAGTGCGCGATTAACCAGTGAATCGATCCTGTTGAATGCAGGAGAGTCTCGCTGGCTAATTATGATTTCGGCTGATAGTGCGCCTGATCGAGACCAAGCTATGGATTTCCGTGTTTCGTTTCGTTGCGTTGCGGGTCAATTGCCCAGCGCCAATGTAGCGATGCAGCTTGAATTTCAGAATTGGTCAACCGAAAATTATGTGCTGATGCCTGCGTGCGTTTATGATGGCAATCGATTTGAATCGCGACGTATTCGATATTCACCCAAATTGGTCGATTCACGCGATTGCGGTGTGAATGCGCCCATGATCATTAGCGATGTCCCTCGGCTCAATAACAGATCAGGCCTCTCCCGGCTGAGCCTGCGCAGTGGTGACCTTTCAGCACCGGCCGTTGGGATTCGCTTCGCCAGCAACGGGCAGGGCGTATTGTTGTGCTTTTCTCAGGGCAATCATCTGGGCGATTATGGCCTGGTGCTGGAGGAGTCCCGCAATCGGGACAGGGCGATCCTCAGCCTGACCTCGCCAGTTGTGCGGGAGGAGTACCAATATTTTATTGCCGATAACCAGCATGAATCCCGAGACACACCGATGGATTTTGCGGCAGGCGATTCAGTGGTGATAAGCGTTCGGCTCGAATGCTTTGATGCATACAGAATCCAGGATGTGTTCGACCAAATGTTTGATCTCTGGGATAAATACTGGGAGCACGTCGAAACCAAGCCTGCTTTTTCACTATCTTCGTGTTTTTCGGTGATTGAAAAAAAATTCAATCAGCAGAATTTTGTGCCCGAATTCGGCTATTATTCCGTGGGCTCGCGTGAAAATTTCCTCCAGGATTGGCAGATCGGCTGGACCGGGGGGATGATTTCGACTTATCCGTTGCTATTTGCTGGCGACGACCGAACCAAAAGCCATGTGCTGCGCAATTTCGATTGGCTGTTCCCGGCTGGATTGTGTCCGGCTGGATTTTTCTGGGACGCCGGTGAAAAGGGCACGATCTGGTATGGTGGCGATGTGCGCAAGGGGAATACAAAGGACTGGCACCTAATCCGCAAAAGCTGCGATGCGCTTTATTATATCATCAAACAATTCTGGCTAATGGACCAGCTTGGCATTCCGCTGAAAGCGAGCTGGGTGGAAGGCACGCGCACGGTAGCCGATGCCCTGGTTCGGCTCTGGCAACGCTATGGTCAGTTTGGCCAGTTTGTCAACAGTCAAAGTGGAAATATCGAGGTCGGAGGATCAACCAGTGCAGCATTGGCACCGGCAGCACTGATTCTGGCAGGTAAATTTTATGGCGATAGCAGCTATTTTGATGTCGCGCAGCAGTCCGGCGAATGGATGTATCAAAATTATGTGATCCGGGGGATCACATGCGGCGGTCCGGGAGATGCCCTACAAAATCCAGACAGTGAATCCAGCTATGCCATGCTGGAGTCATTTATGCTGCTGTACGATCATACTGGCGATAGCCTATGGCTGCACCGCGCGAAAGAGATGGCTCATCAATTTGCTACCTGGGTGATGCCTTATAACTATCGTTTTCCTGCCAATTCGTTTATGGGTAAATTGGGGTTGCAAACGTTCGGGACAGTCTGGGCCAATACGCAAAACAAACATGCTGCGCCAGGCATCTGCACCCATTCTGGCATTGCCTTGCTGCGACTGTATCGTGCCAGCGGTGATCAACGCTATCTCGATTTGCTGCGCCACATTGTGCGGGCTATTCCGCAATACCTTTCGCACCCCTTGCGGCCAATTCCTGGCATGCCTCCTGGCTGGGTCAGCGAGCGCGTCAATACCACCGATTGGCTGGAGGGGATTGGCGAGCCGTTTATTGGATCGACCTGGTCCGAAACCTCGCTGATGCTGAGTTTCATCGAAATTCCGGGCCTCTATATCGTGCCGGAATATGATCTGGTGGTCGCATTTGATCAAATCAACGCTTCCATTATTGGCAGAAACAAGCATTCACTAAATCTGGTGATAAGCAATCCGACAGCAACTGAAGCGCAAATTAAAGTGTTCATCGAACACCAGCAAGACCTCCGGCAACCGCTTCCAGAAAATTATCTGCTTGCGGCCAAGGTCATAACCATGGCAGCCGGTGAAAAAAAACGATTGACTATTAAAAAAAGAATTATTCAGGATTGAGAAAAATGAATAGCTGGCATTGCAGGCATCGACTGGGGTGGCTTTGTGGGCTATTTTTGCTGTTAGGGCAATTGTCGGCTCAAACCAATGGTTTGAAACCGACCGACCTGGTCGATCCATTTTGGGGCAGCGAGACCGGCAATGTTTTTCCCGGCGCCAGCGTGCCATTTGGCATGGTCAAATTGGGGCCGGATATTTTAAAATCTGGAGTTACTTCAGGCTATCGCGCCAATGAACCGATCGCTGGTTTCAGCCACACGCATACCAGTGGCACCGGCGGCGCGCCACGCTACGGCAATATCCTGCTTGCACCCGGCTTCGGACAGGTAGTACCGCTGCATCCGGTTCGTGATGGGAAAACGAATGAATTTGCCCGACCGGGCTACTACACCGTCACGCTCAAACAGGGGAACGATCGGGTGCGAGTCGAGCTCACTGCGTTAGGTAAAGTCGGCTGGCATCGCTATACATTTTTCCACCGAGATGGCCGTCCATCGGATCGGGACGCGTATCTCGCTATTGACCTCAGTCATTGCAACACCCGCGATCGCGATGGCAAGCCCTCCACCTATTGTACCGATGGTCAAATAACCGTTCATTCTGCCAGCGAGGTCGAGGGAAACGCATCCTTTCGAGGTGGCTGGGGTGGCGATAATCCCTATCGAATTTATTTCGTTGCCCAGTTCGATGCCCCGGCGCATCAGATCGGCGTCTGGAAAAATGATACGCTTTTCTTCGATCAATACCATCTCAGCGCAGACGTAATCCAACCAGGTGCGACAAGATTTGGGTCATTTTTTATCTATCGTCCCGATGAGGTGCGAACCGTTCAGGTGAAAGTCGCCATTTCCTACTTGAGTCTGGCCAGAGCTCGAGAAAATTTAGCTGCGATTGAAAACTGGGATTTCGATAGCTATCGATTGCAGGCCGAACAACATTGGACGAAATATCTGGATCGCATCAAAATTACTGGAGGAACCCCGGAGCAGCGAATGATGTTTTATTCCGCTCTGCGCAATACATTTGTCATGCCAACGGATGTGACTGGAGAGATCGGAAACTGGGATGCTGCGCGGTCCCATTTCTGGGATCACTATTGTATCTGGGATGTCTTTCGCACCACCATGCCTCTGCATACTTTGATAGCGCCGGAGGTGCAGCGCGCCATCATCAATAGCCTGCTGGACATTTATCAACGTCGCGGCTGGTTGCCCGACGCCTGGATCGCTGGCGACTATGCGCAGGTTCAGGGCGGCAGCAATGCTGATGTGGTGCTGGCCGATGCGATGGTGAAAAAGCTCGGCGGTTTTGACCGACAACTTGCCTATCAGGCCATGCGAAAAAATGCCACCATCCCATCGGAGGATCCCCAAAAATACGGCCGCTACCTGACTACCTATCGAAAATATGGCTTTCTGCCAGCGGGGACGACCACCGGCGCAGTGTCACGATCGCTGGAATATGCTTATAATGACTTTTGTGTCTCCGAAGTGGCAACAATTTTGGGACATCACTCCGAAGCAAAGGACTTCCGAGATCAATCACTGCGGATTTTCTCGTTATTCGATGATCAGCACCAATTGTTCTGGGCCAAAGATAGCAGCTTGAATTGGATGCCCAATTTCTCTCCGGTCTCGAATCGCCCGGATCATTGGAACGATCCTTATTTTTATGAGGGGGGATCGATTATTTATTCCTGGTATGTGCCCCATGCCATGGCAGCGCTCATCCAACGGCACGGCGGACCTGATGCGTTCGTAGCGCACCTCGATCAGGTCTTTGACCGGGGCCATTTTCAGTTATCCAACGAACCCGCTTTTCTGCTCCCATATCTGTATAATTATGCTGGCCGCCAGGAGCTGACAGCCAAACGGGTTCGTGATATCCTTAACCATTCCTTTATCCCTGGCAACGATGGTCTCCCCGGACAGGACGATAGCGGCGCGCTTTCCGCCTGGTATGTCTTCAGTGCTATCGGCATTTTTCCGGTCGCTGGGCAAGATATGTATCTTATCGGTAGCCCGATATTTTCTGAAGTCGTCCTGCAGTTAGAAAACGGGAAAAGCTTTTCCATCCGGGCCAAAGGTGTCTCAGAAAAAAATATGTTTATTCAAAGTGCATCTTTGAATAAAAAACCCTGGCGGCAGAACTGGTTGAACCATTGCCAAATCATTAAGGGTGGACAATTAGTGCTGCAGATGGGAGCGCAACCTGTCGATTGGGATGGAACCGGCGGGCCAGCTACTTTAAAACGAACCGATTGTAAAGCCCAAGCGAAATGATTCGCTTGTGAGAAGTGGCCTGGTGATGATCATTCCAAACAACTCACCAATAGCGAAGGAAAGGCATATTGTGAACAGGTTTATTTTTTTCATAATCGTTGGCTTCGCACTGCTTGGACCATTGGCAGTTGCGTCACCTCATGAATTGAAAGTGAATATCCGCGATATGGGAGCTTCAGGCCACAAATCTGAAGACGTGACCGCAATCCTTCAAACGGCCATTGATCGCTGCAACAATGCGGGTGGCGGTCAGGTGTTCATCCCGCCGGGGGAATACACCGCTACCACAATCGAACTGAAAAGCCATGTGACGCTCTATCTGGCGGCTGGAGCGATTCTATACGCCTCCAACGATTCCAATGCCTATCAAAAGCGGGTGCGAAATGTGGGTAAGGTGAAGCTTCCGGCGCTTATTTATGCCCGGGGCGCAAGGCACATCGCTATCAAGGGCGCTGGCATCATCAGGGGGCAGCCCGAATTTTACGCGATCCCGCTGGAACCTTATGACTTTATCCAGGAGGAATACGCCATTGCCAGAGCGGCGGGATTGACCCCTATGCACTGGCTGAGAAAAGAGCCGCTGGTCATGCTCATGTATTTGACCGAATGCGAGGGGGTCATGATCGAAGATGTCTCGCTCATCGATTCCCCCTTTTGGGCGCTGCATCTGCACTGGTGTCAGCATGTGAAGGTCCGAGACATCTATATCCAATCAGACCTGGAAAAGGCCGCCAATTCTGATGGTCTCGATATCGATGGGTGTCGCGATGTCACTATTAGCGGTTGTACCATCAAAACTGCCGACGATGCGATCTGCATCAAGTCAACGGCGAACGATGGGCAGTTTCGTGATTGCGAAAATGTCATCGTTTCCAATTGCATTCTGATTTCCAGTTCCTGCGCCCTGAAATTGGGGACTGAGAGCCATGGAAATTTCCGCCACATCATATTCAATCATTGCGTCATCCGGAATACGAATCGGGGACTGGGCATTTTCATCAGAGACGGCGGCACGGCCAGCCATATCATTTTTTCGGATATTTCGATGGAATGCAATCGTAGAGCCACCCAATGGTGGGGGAGTGGCGATGCCTTTCGCTTTGTGGTGCTGAAACGTCATCCCGATTCAAGGGTTGGGAGCATTCAAAATGTAATGGTCAAAAATATCATCGCCGAAACTCAGGGCACCAGCCGTATCGAATGCCTGGCAGGATGTCAGCAAATCAGCAATGTGACCCTTAGCGATGTGCAGATCAAGATGGTTAGAGAGAGCCAGCCCGATAAGCGATGTCGCCGTGGTTTAGAAATCATCAATGTCGAGCGTGTGCGACTCCAAAATATTTCCCTGATCTGGGATCAAAGCGATCCCGAGCCTCAATGGGAGGAGACGCTTCTTCTGCAAGATGTCAACACAATCTGGGTGGACCATTTTGCCGCAAACGCTAGTAACCATCAGAGCCGTGCTGCGATCCTCGTTTTGAAAAATGTAAAGGATGGTGTATTCCAGAATTGCATCGCCCAACCGCCAGCGCCGCTATTTGTTTCGATATCCGGTCAGAAGACCAGCGATCTGATTTTTAAAAATAATTTCTTGAAACATGCCCGCCAAAAATGGTTCATGGCTGCGGAGATAAACAGAAAAACGATCTATTTCGAATAACATTTTCATCGTGCAGCAAAGCTGCAAAAGTTTTTTTAAATACAGAAACGATGGAAACAGAGAGCACCGAATAAAAATTTTTAAAAAGGCTTAATGAACTCTGTGGAACTTCGTGATCTATCTGTCCAAAAGCATTTTTTTATCTACAAGTTCTTGCAAAAAAATGCAAGGATAATTTGGTAATAGAAAAGGGCTCATGATAAAAAAGGTTAGAACGGTGAAACAGTTGAAATTTTTAATCAATTTTATTTTCTTGACTGCTCAGATAAATTGGGCCCAAAATTGCTGGGACGTTTCAAGCTATCCCGATGAACCTGGATTTTTGAGTCGTGTGGCGCCCATGTTAGAACGGATTGCCTCGCTGGGATTTGGCGAGATCTCCCTGGCACCCTCCAGATGCCCGGATACGAATTTGCCAGTGGGCGTTTGGGCCGTTGAGGGGGAAACGATCATCTCGCCCTATACCGGCCGGGTTTATCGTCAGGGACCGACGGGTTATTTCGGTCCCAAAAAGCGCAATGAGCAGGGTGAGATCATCGCTTTCGGCGGCGATCCGCTCAAATATGATCTCCCGCCGGCCACAGCCAGACTGCTGTTGAATAACGCTGATCTAAAGGCAAAGGCTTTTCTCAGTATCCCTGGGAATTTGAATCAGCAATATCATTTTGCTTGCAAGCACTGGGCGCGATTTTATCCCCTATTAGCGGACGTGATGGGGCAAGAATGGAAAACCAAATTCTATCAAAGCATTGCCCATTATTCCGAATCGCGCCGACCCTCGGATAATGAGCGTGAGTGGTTGCCGCTAACGGTTCCCCATAATTTGGTCGGCGAACCCGGGTATCTGTTAGGTGGCAATCCTCTCGATGGTGGTACCGAAAATCATAAGATCATGTGGCGCACCAGTTGTCTGCTTTATAGTCAGCTTTTTCCCGATTCGTGCCTGATCTCTGGCTATCCAGTTCATCAGGCCGAGTCGCTTGTGAAACAGATGTTATGGGATTTCGCCCAGCGTTTGCTGATAACTGGCAATGGCGAATACGATTCGCCGATCTATTATCCACACTCCATCGAAGGCTTTTTAAATCTTTACGATTTTTCCCCCGATCCTCAAACCCGAGACCTGGCGAAATTTTTATTGGATTATTATTTTGCTAGCTACGGCTTGAAAACGATCCATGGAGTCATTGCTGGGGCCCAAAAGCGAGGTTATTTGGCCAAATCCGAACCATCGGAAATGGAGATGATGCAGTGGGCATTCTTTAATGACGCGGGCATTGACCTCAGCCAGGGCCATACGCAGATCGAACAAACAACCACCACTTATCGGCCTAACAAAATCATCTGGAATATCACACGCAAACATATCAACCTGCCATTCGAAGCGCGGATAAGTCGGCCCTTCTATCACATGGATCATGCCCATGCTTTTGCCGAGACCTTCTATTGTTCCCATTCCTTTGCACTGGGCAGCGTGCAAATGACGATTGTCGATAATCCTAACCAACAGATGGTCTGGTCGCTGGTGGCAAAGGGTAATGGGAAACCTTATAGTTTCAGCGGCGGACAACCGATGCGCGGTAGCACCTCCGGGCACAGTCCCTACACCCAGGTTGTCCAATCGAAGGGTACACTGATTCTTGTCACGGCTTCAACTCAAAAGATCGAAGTTGTGGATACTGTGATCGCACCTGATTTTTTGAAAAAGCCGCACGCCAATCTTTGGCATTTGCCAGAACAGCAGCAGGGACGCAACTTTGAAATCCGAAATCGGCAGAAATATGCCAGTGCGGCGTTAAAACCGTATGTTGAGTTTGAAGGAAACACAGCTTCGGATCTGGAACGTTTCTGGTTCGAGAATAAAGGCGCCGCTTGCTCATGGTTTTATTATCCAGTGGGATTGGAACCGAAAATGATCGACAGCGTGTTTTATTTCGAAGCGGGAGGGCTATTGTTAGCGGTCATCCCTTTAACTCCCAACCACCAGGTCGTGGCGCCTACTGCAACCATCGTCGTGAATACATCTGAAGAAGTGCAACATTTTTTTCACGATTATCGCATCCTGTCCTTTCCAGGTCCGATTTCGGGCTTTATTGTGGAAACCGGAGAAAAAAGCGATTATGGCTCAATGGCTGCATTTGCCCAGGCAATTCAAACTCGAACCAGGCTTGATACCAGCCAGTTGAGGCGAATGCACCGGCTATCGTACCGCTCGTTGTATGGGGATGATATCCGAATGACCTATCGCGGCCAGGGATTGCGCTGTGATGCCATTATCAACGGCAAGAAGCCGGATTGGGATCATTACACAGGCGGTGCGGTTTATGAAAGTCCTTATTTGCGTATCAAAAATGGCACCATGTGGCTATCGGACGGTCAGGAGGCCTATATCGTCAAAATCCTTCGTGACAGGATACAATGGCGTCGGGCGCGACCATGATAAGCTTCGGCCAGACCAGAATAGATCAGACAATCGGAATACTATTTTATTTTGCAGAGGTGATTTTGATTTTCCATGGAGGCAAAATGACACGAACGATAATTGGTCGACAGGTCATAAGTTATAGCTTCGCACTCCTTCTGATTGCAGCTAATATAACGTTTGCCGAAGGTCGCATCAAACTATCCATCAATTCGGGATGGCGTTTTCACCGGGGCAATATCGCCGATGCAGAAAAAATGAACGACCCAAGTTTGGGCTGGGAACTGGTGAATCTGCCTCACTCCTGGAATGTTGCCGATGCTTTTGATGATGAAGATGGCTACTATCAGGGAATTGGTTGGTATCATAAAAATTTGTTTCTTTCTGATGCTTATCTGGGAAAGCGGATTTATTTGTTCTTCGAAGGTGCCAATCAGGTCGCTGAGGTCTACGTCAATAACAAGTTTGTGGGCCAGCATATTGGCGGCTACACTGCGTTTCGGTTCGACGTGACCGATTTGATCCGCTTCGGGGCGGACAATCGGGTGCTGGTAAAAGTGGATAATTCGGCATCCAACGAGATCCCGCCGATATCGGCTGATTTCACTTTTTATGGTGGCATCTATCGGGATGTGTTCCTCGAAATTACCGAACCGATCCATTTCGATATGGCCAATTACGGCAGC